>DASUQU010000159.1:0-5719 GCA_036280495.1 Thermomicrobiales bacterium
TCGGTGGTGAGGTTGGTCCGGAGCACGGTGCCGCCGAACTTGGCCATCTCCGGCAGCACTCGCTCCTGATTGGCGTTGCGCGCCATCACGAAGAGCGCCGAGCCGCCCGGTTGGATGGAGCTTGCCACCTCCTTGATCCACGCGTCGTCGATGCCGTAATCGGCGAGCTTGCCGGCGAGGGCACCCGTTGCCGCTCCCAGGGCCATCCCGAAGAGGGGGACGAGGAAGATCAAGCCGAACAGGAAGCCCCAAAACGCGCCGCCAGCGGCACCAGCGCCGGTCAAGCTGGTTCCCTGATGAAGCTTCATCTTGCCATCCTGCGCCTTGGTGACCCAGGCGACGTCCTCCAGCTCGATCAGGAACTCCTTCTGCATCCGCTGGAGCGCGGCCGCGGCCTCGGCCGCCGTGTTCTGATCGGGATATGCGATGACCGCAAGGGTGCTCATGGCATGCGACTCCTTTTCCGACACTTCGCTGACTACCGGGCGATCAGAACTGCACCAGTTTGGAAGTCAGGGCGAGATCCGCACCGCGAGGGCGGACCGGCTTGACCGGACCACGTGCGACGTCGGCAGCATGGTTCCGGTGCAGGACTACCGTCATCGGTCGAAAGGCGTATTCGGCAAGAGACCAGGTGAGCTCGACGCTCAGTGACCACAATAAGCTCGATACGGACGCATCGAATCGCGTGGCGTCCACTGCGTTATTCGTTGCCCCTCTGCCGACCGCCGTCGTACGCCACCACACGATGCGCGCCTTCTCAGCGAAGTGCGTCCCGCAACGTTTGCTCGGCTTCGCTGGAGAGATTCGTGTGGTAGACCGTGCCCTTGAACGGCTGCAGCGCCGCGACCACGGCCGCTCGGTCACCACCGGTCGATGTGACGAAGAGGGCCGAGCTGCCTGGTTGCAGCGAATTGCTCACGTCTTGCACGAACTTCTTGTCGACCCCGGTATCCAACGTTTTGCCGACCGCCGCTCCGCCGACCGCGCCGAGGACCAGACCACCAATTGGGAACAGGATCCCTCCGATGATCAGACCGAGCATGCCGCCGATCGCGGCGCCTCCTTTCACCGCACCACTGACTTGGTTATCGACGTGAATCTTGCCGTCCTCGCCGCGCCGGATCACGGCCGAGTCCTCGATGTTCAGGCGACCGGCCTTCTCGAGGTTTCGCAGCGCATTGGCTGCCTCGCGAGCCTCGTTCTCTTCATCGAATGTGAACACCACCAACGCCAAACCTTGGCCTTCCATGGAATACCCTCCTGGCGCGATCTCACCCTCGTGGCTGCCCGATACCAGGACGCTCGATGCAGTCGAGAAGGAGCGGTTCACGCGCGAAATCCAGAAATCCGATCACTCATCCTGTTTTGACTGGCGCTCGGCTTCCTCCGCGGTCACATTTAGCCGGATCCGTTGATGACTCAGGCCTGCGATCATTGCGCGCGAGATGCGCACGTCGTGGTGCCGCAATCGACCTGCCCGTACGAGGACGCCTGTGATCTGGCGGTCCTCGACGAAGATCTCGTCGACCTGACCGACCTTTTTCCCGTCGGACCCGAACACGTCGGTGCCCTCGCTGATCATGACGTGGTCGCCGCTGAGGTTGGAAACATTCTGTGTGGAGACGCTGCCCAAGGGCGCCTGCATATAGAACGATTCGGCACCGGTGTTCGGAAGTTGGCCGCCACTCGGTCCGCGCAGGACCCAGTGATTGCCGGTGTCATAGAGTGGTCCCGAAGACCTCAGGAGTTGCTCGTGGATCACGGTCGGTAGCTCGGTGACGCTCGCTTTGTCGATAGCGAGCACCAGGCCCGAGCGATCGGTTGCCGTGACGAAGTCGGCCGCCACGATGTGTTCGTCTGATAGGACGCCCTTACCCAGAATGAAGCCATTGACTCGATATGTCTCCGGCTGAACAATCAATTGTTTGATGACGCCAAGCTTCTTCCCGTCGCGACTTTTCACGGGAGCGCCGACGTTGACCTCGTGTTGTGCCATGGGCGATCTCCGCTGCGAGGGGCGTGTTTCCCCGTCTGTCGTGTGGCCCGGCTGCGTGGCCAGCTATTTCCTCGACTTAATGAGCTCGTCACGCCGTTTGCCCAGCCTCACGCCGTTGTCGTCAACCGAGACAATCTCGTCCGCAGTCGCGTAGAAGTGGTGATCCGGGCGGAAACGGCGCTTGTCTTCAACCTTGATGTATCCGATCAAAAGGAAGCGACTCACCATCTCCGGTGGCACGGCCGGCTCCGGGTGCGCTCCGAAGTCCAACGCGACGCCCTCTCCAGTCAAGGCTCCGAGATCTGCGGGTTCGATTGCGCAGGACTCACCGATTTGGACGTAGGCCACGCTCCCAATCTGCTCTCCGGCCTCGTCTTCGACCCGCATCCCTGTCCGGACTTGCGCCATTCGGTCTCGGACCGCTCGAGCATACGCGGCGTTCGAGGTTGCCCCACCTGACATGGCAAAGCTCCCGATGACGAGTTCGTGGAACACGGGGAGGTCAGTACCCACGGGCTTGCTGCGACCTGACATCCGCAAGGGCCGGCGGCGGAGCCGGGTATCGGCCCCACCGCCCGCACCTACAGCGACGAATGCGGCGCCAACGGCATTACGGGGTTGGCGTCCCGGAGCGCTCTTCGGTCGTATCTGTCAGCTGCCGCACCTCCAGCGGGTGATCCGTGTCGTTCGGCTCACCCATGACGACGAGCACGTTACTCGTGTTCCCGTCCAGCGCTATGCCTGGAGCGGTAACCGCGACATCACCCGAGTCAGCAAGGGCCACTTCGACGTCGTAGGTCCCGGCCGGCACGGTCGCCGCCTCTGACGTGCGGCCGTAGCCGAGCTGGGTCGCCCATGCCGATTCCTCACTGGTGGCCTTCACGTTCACCGCCGGAAGGGCGACGGAAGCCTGCAGGACGACGACCCGGGCGCCACCATCTGGAACCGGATTGCGGTCGAAGGTGCCGGCCAGAACCAGGGCGTCAGAGATCACCAGATAGTAGTCGTTGCCGGCGGGAGCCGGGTAGACCGCGTCAAAAATGGCGTAATTGAATCCAGCCCGATCCATCGTGATCGTGACTCGGGCGGCGCCTGGCTGGAAGTCAGTCCACTCGCTCATCTGACCGTAAGTGAACTCGTCGGTAATCTCATCGTAGTTGATGTGGACCTCGACCTTGCCCAACGAAGGCGCCGCGTGCAGGATGATCACCCGCGTCTGGATCGCGAGGTCGTCCTGCGCTGCCGCGGACTGCTGAGCAACCGGCGCCAGCAGTGTCGCAACCATTGTGACAGCCATAAGCGCGCCGATCGCGGCACGCCGCGTTCCGGAACTCCACATCCTGTTTCGCATACTGACTACTCCTCCTAAAAGCGGCTAGCCCGCACCGGCGGCGAATGGTCCGAGGTGCGCAATACGGTCTCGTCGCCTTCACGATCTCCACGCGGCGGAACCGGATTGGCGCATTGCCCTTGGACCCTGTCATGAACCTAATCGACTCGCAGTCGTAGTCTCATGATGCGAATGGAGTATTCCGCATCGTTTCCCCATGTTGGACCAGGTGCGCTCGACAGTAATCGCAGAGCACTTGCTCTCGCCGGGGTGGGCGCGGCCAGCGCCGTGAAAGCCGACTCGCGCGAGCAGGCCCTACTCTGCGCGGTATTTCTCAGGGGAATGCGATCGAGGCCGAGCATTCGGCAATCGGTATTAACAGGTAGATAACGAGGGTTCACAAGTGTCGGAACGTGATGTATGCTCTTGCTCGCGAAACAATCAGGGGCTGCCATTGCTGTTAGCCAATAGTGGGGTTGTCGCCACCGGCGTGACTCTCGAAAGCGGCTATGATGATTGCCATGAACCGCGTACTTTGGTTCTTCGCCGAGCCGCGTGACCCACGCCTTCAGCGCGGGTTCCAGTACGTTGTCGGCGCAGCCGGAACGCGCCTCGAGCTCAACGAGTTCAAGATCGCCTTCTCCCTCCAGGAAGCGTCTCGCGTCTGCGGACGATGACCTGCAGACTCAGCCTACGCCTCTTGTTCAGCAGGCCAGATGACGGACCTGAGATTGGACGTGAGAAATGACCGCGACCGCGGGACAGATCGATCACGAAGTCGATGCGACGCCCGCGACATTACCGCGATCACCGGCGTCGACACGGCTCTACCCGCCGCGCCTGCGTAGCAATCTCGTCGAACGATCAACCCTGCTCGCCAGGCTTAGCGATGATGCGGACCGTCGCCTGACCGTGATTTGCGCACCTGCCGGATACGGCAAGTCGACCCTGGCCGTGCAATGGGTAGCTGATTTGGCTTTGCCAACGGCGTGGGTCCGGGTGGAAGCGGCAGACAGCGATCCACGAAGCTTTTTTTCTCTTGTCCTCGCCGCCCTGGAACTTATGGACCGGGATCTCGTCAGCGACGTTGCGTCACTGCTTTCTAAGCACGCGCCGGATGCTGAGGAAATCGTTCGCCGACTAATCGAGGCTCTTTCCGAAACGACACGTTCGTTCGTACTGGTTCTCGACGATTACGAAGCAATTGAATCAGAAGAGATCCACCGTGCCATCGATCTACTGCTGCAGCACTTACCGGCCGCGATGCGGCTCGTGCTGATCAGTCGCACGATGCCGCCCCTACGATTAGCCCGTCTCGAGTCCAGCGGCGAGCTGCTGCTAATGACGCACCGCGACCTGCAGTTCACCGCGGAAGAGACCCTCCGATACCTGCATGACTGTCTCGACCTCGACCTGACTCCCAGCGAGGCCGGATTGATTCACCAGCGTACAGAGGGGTGGGTGATCGGACTCCAGCTCGTTGGCTCGGCGTTGCGAGGGCGGACTCGAGATCAAGCCGCGAATTTTATTCAGGAGTTCATTGGCAGCGCCGAACTGGGCGAGCAGTATCTCTGGGAAGAAGTCCTCGAGCGCCAACCCGAGGATGTTCGCTCGTTTCTCCTGCGCACCTCCGTCCTGGATCGGTTGAGCACTGACTTATGCGATGCGGTCACCGAGGCAGGCAATGGCGATGAAATGCTGCGCCGGTGCGAACGAGACAACTTATTCATCATTCCGTTGATCGGGCAGGGCACGTGGTATCGCTATCATCACCTCTTCGCGGAGGCACTGCGCGACCGGTTGAGCCGGACCGCCCCGGAAGCTGAAATTGACGGTTTCCACCAGCGGGCCGCGGTCTGGCTGGAGGAGAATGGTTTCTTCGAGGATGCTGTTCGCCATGCCATCGCCGGTCGCAATTGGGATCAAACCGTCAAGCTGCTCGAGGAGGTGTGCGCCGAGCTCTTCGAGCGAGATCACATTGCGGCACTGCGCAGCTGGCTCCAAGGCGTACCAACCCAGGTCCTCGCCACCTCGCCGCGACTGGCGTTCTATCTCGCCTGGGCCCTGGGACGGACGGGGCGCTGGAGCGGAGGAACCGCTGCTCTTCGCATTGCCGAGGAGGCCTGGATAGCGAGTGGGGACCGAGCGGGGCAGGGGTTGGTTCTCCTTTGGCATGCGGCCCGCTCGCTCTGGGACTTGAATAGCCGCCGAGCCATCGAGTACGCGCAACGTGCGCTCGAGTACCTGCCATCGGATCGACCGACCGAACGCGTTCTCGCTTTGATGACGCAGGGGATTGGCCTCCTTCACCACGGGGAACCAGTCTCGGCCGAAGCGGTGTTTTCCGACGTGCGGACATTGGTCGACACGTCGGGTCGCGCCTGGCTGCG
>DASUQU010000160.1:0-3114 GCA_036280495.1 Thermomicrobiales bacterium
GAGGCATGGCGGCAGATGCGCGCCCAGGACGGCGCAGTCTTCGCCGCTGCCACCGAGCGGATGCTCGACCTCGCCGGCATCGGTACCGGCGACCGCATCCTCGACGTGGCGGCCGGCACTGGCGAGCAGACCCTGGCCGCCGCCTGGCGCGTCGGACCAACCGGCTCCGTGCTCGCGACGGATATCTCCGCTAGCATGCTTGCCGTCGCCGCCGACGTGTTGCGGCAGGAGGGCTGGTCCAACGTCGAGACGCTCGTGGCGGATGCCCAGCGCCTCGACCTGCCGCCTGACTCTTTCGATGCGGCGATCTCGCGCTTCGGGGTGATGCTCATCTCGGTACACCAGGAGGCGCTCGCCGCGATTCGCCGCGCCCTCAAGCCCGGCGGCAAGCTCGCGGCGATGGTGTGGTCGACGGCGGAGCGCAACCCCTTCTTCGCCCTGCCGCTGGGGATTCTCCAGGCGCGCGACCTGCTCCCGCCGCCAGAGCCGGGACAACCGGAGGCGGGGCCGTTCGCGCTCGGCACGCCTGACGCGTTCGAGGCCGAGTTCCGGCAGGCCGGGTTCCGCGACGTGGCTATCGAGTCGGTGGCGATCCGCTGGCGCTTCCCGTCGGTTGCGGCGACACTCGACTACTACCGACTCAACGTTGCCACCCTTCGGCGCGAAACCGCGGACCGGTTGGCGGGCGCGGCCGGGGAGCACGTCTTCGCCGAGATCGAGCTGGCGCTCGACCGGTTTCGTGGGCCGAACGGCCTCGAGGTGCCCGGCGAGGCGTTGATCGGCGTCGGCGCCAAGTAGCACACGGTCGCGGTGCACCGCAGGGAAAACTCGTCTGAAAATAGCCCGGCCTCGACAGCGGATCGTTCACTCACTGGCCCACGCGAGCCTGAACGTATCCGAGATATTCGACCTCTGTGCCCCGAGTGTCGATGGCGATGAAGCCAGCAGCTTGTAGCAACGGCGGCAGCTTCTCTAGACCGTCGGCGGCTGTCACACGGTGGAGCAACCACACCGGAGCGAGGCGACCCAAGCGGGAGGATGGCGGCTGGAAGTCGATGACCACCAGACGCCCGCCCGGTTTCAGCACCCGGCGAATCTCGACCAAGGCTCGCGGCTTCAGGTCCTCGGGCAGGTGGTGCATCATCAAGCTGCTCACCACCACGGCGAAGGTCGCATCGGCGAACGGGAGTGCCTCGACCGCCGCGACGCGGTAGTCGATATCCAACCCCGCGCGGGCGGCTTTCTGACGCGCCACGGCGATCATTTCGGGCGCCGGGTCGATACCGGCGACCAATCCGGTCGGACCGCTGCGAACTTTGGCGCGCATCGTGATCTCGCCGGTCCCGCAGCCGACATCCAGCACAGCTTCGCCCGAGGCGATGCGGGCCGACTCGATTGTTCGCTCGCGCAGCGCTCCCGCGCGGCCAAGCGTCAGGAGCGCGACGTGCAGATCGTAGGAGTGCGCCCCGCGGATCATCTTCCCGTTGGTGATGTCGGAGTGAGTTTGGGACATCTGTGTCAACAGCGGTGTTCCTCCAATTCTCTGTGTTGCGCCTAAGAAGACGAGAAGCAGCACCTTGATGGTTCCCAGTGCGACGAGGACGACCACCAGCGCACCGGCACCGAGACCGAGACTCGCGAGGGCTTTGCTGAGACCGGCGTGCACCAAGACCGCGCCGCCAGCGAGGTGCGCCAACAGCGCGACGAGGATCACGCTGCCTCCAGCGATGGGGAGCACGCGGTGATGCCTGGGACGACTCGCCAGCGACAGATCCTCGTGCACCCCGTGCGGCATCATGGAGAAACTCCTCGCATTCATCCTGGACGCTAGCTTCTGTACCGAATAGTCTGTTCGTGATCAGCCTAGGGCTGAGCGAGCATCGCAGCAAGGGCCAATTCGCCCCGCCTGTCCGATTCGAAACAGCAAGAGGCAATTGTTCGGGAGCCGGGAACATGGCACAGCAGATGAAGCAGGATCGGCGGTCGCGGCGCAGCCGCCGCCTCATCGTGGATGCTTTGCTTGCGTTGCTGCGGGAGAAGCGGTACGACCGCATTACTGTGCAGGAGATCATCGACCGGGCCGACGTTGGTCGCACCACCTTTTACGCCCAGTTCCGCAATAAAGAAGACGTACTGCTAAGCGAGGTCGAGCGGGTGCTTGGCCTACTCCACGAGCAGCAGCTCGCCTCCACGGAAGAGCCCGTCGATCACCTCCTACCCAGCGCGGGGTTTTTCCAGCACGTTCAAGAGACTAAGTCGTTCTATCCGATCCTAGTCCGCGGACTGGCGATCGACCCGCATTACCAAGCGGTCCATCGCTACCTGCGCGATCAGACTGCACAGCAGCTTGCCCTCGTCGCCGGCTCTCGTACCCTTGGGGTGCCGCCCGCGATCATCGCCGACTATCTGGCAGGCGCACTCCTCACGCTGGTTCACTGGTGGCTAGACCAAGACTCGTCATACACGCCGGAGCAGATGGAGACGTTCTTCCGGCAGCTGGCGATCCCCGGCGTCCGCGAGGTCCTTCAACGCGATCAGCCACGATGATCGTACAGAATCGCGGCACTGAACCGAAGAGGTTCGGCAGGGGCCGTCGCCTTAGGCTGTCAATTTGGGGGCGCCCAGGTGCGAGAGTTCATGTCGGATCGCCGGCGTGATAGTGCGCCGGCTTGGCACGGACAGCATTCGCGTAGAGTGGAGCTCCGAGCCCTTGCGACTTCACCCGTACACCGACGCAGTTGGCACCCGAGGAGGTTGCAGCGCTCTGTAGGCGGCGGGACGCCATGTCTGGAACGCGATGCAGCCGATGACTCGGGGGCCACCGTATCTGTTTTGGCCACGCTCCGTTTTGAAACGGGTTCATTGGAACGTGCTGATATACGGCCGGATCGATGGTGGTTCCAAATACCCGCGTCGTCCCGTGTTCGGCACCCGGTAGAGCCGGCCGTCGAGGGTGGTGACGTAGAGGGCGTCGAGGTTCGTGCCGCCGAACGCGCAGTTAGTTGGACCACCCGTGGTCGGAAGCAAGTGCTCCTCCAGCACCGTGCCGTCGGTGGCAAAGACCGCGATCCGCGGACCTGGGCCACTCCGTTCCCAGCCACAGGTGGCGACAAT
>DASUQU010000161.1:0-2325 GCA_036280495.1 Thermomicrobiales bacterium
CGCCTACGGGGTTGTGGCGGGCGGCGGCTTCCATTGGCACACCGAACTCCAATCGAGTGGAGCCGTTCATTCACCTAAAGGAGCGTCATGCCGGAGGGTCCTCATCGCCCCACGAAGCAACGTCACTTCTCCGATCGTCACGAAGAACCTCCAGGGAGTGACGACATCGGGTCCCAGTTGACTATCGCTGCTGATCGAAGTTGTCCTGGTCCTCGCCGAGCGGGGGCTCAGCTATGGGTGTCTGACCGAGCAAATTGACGCCACCACCCACGGCGGCAAGCTCGTCTTCTACGTCTTCGGGACGCTGGCCGAGTTCGAGCGCAACCTGATCCGGGAGCGCATCCACGCTGGACTGGCTGCGGCGCGGTGATCGCCGGACGGGCAGGATATGTGAGACGTCGAAGCGTGCCGACGATGCAAAGACCCGTCATGCACGCCCTGAGTTGTCTCACAAGGCTCCTGGGCGGTGCCCAAGATGCATCGCCCGTTTAGACCGTCTGAAGAGCCTTGTCGATGGTGACCACGATGCGCTCGACGTCGGCCTCCGTGACGATCAAGGGCGGCGCGATCGTGACGACGCACTCCAGTCGCGGCACCGTCGCCACGTTCTTGCCCACGATCATGCCGCGCTGGAGCACGTCCGCGATGACCCGGTTGACCTGCGGCGCAGGCAGCGGATCGCGAGTTCCGGGCTGGACGAGTTCGAGGCCCCAGAGCAGACCGCGGCCACGCACGTCTCCCACGATGTCGTGTTGCGCTTTCAGCTCCTGCAGACCGGAGCCGAGGAGTGCCCCCATCCGCGCCGAGTTCTCAACGAGTCGACGCTCCTCGATGACCGCTAAGTTCTCCAAGCCCACGGCGCAGGCAACCGGGTGGCCGCCGTAGGTGCTGATCTGGTTGAACTGTACGTTGTCAGCCAGGTCTCCCTTGAAGGCGTCGAACACCTCGTCGCTCACTGCGGTCGCGGACAGTGGGATGTACCCGCTACTGATGCCTTTCGCCATCGTCATGATGTCGGGCACGACCCCCCAGTGCTCGCAGCCGAACATCTCTCCCGTGCGGCCAAAACCGGTAATGACCTCGTCATGGATCAACAAGATGCCGTACGCGCTGCAGATCTTCCGCACGAGCGGCCAGTACTCGTCGGGCGGGACGATGATGCCACCACCACCGATGATTGGCTCACCGATGAAGGCGATGATCGATTCTGGACCCTCGAACTCGATGACCTCTTCGAGTTCCTGGGCGAGGCACTGAGCGGCTTCGCGCGGCGACATTCCTGGGAACAGCCGGAAGGTGTCGGGGGGCCGTACGTGAATCGACCCGGCAAGCAGCGGCTCGTAGTGGGTCTTGCGCACAGGCTGGCCGGTTGCGCCAAGCGCCCCGGCCGTCCAACCATGATAGCCCCGATACCGGGAGATGATTTTGGTTCGATTCTGCTGAGGAAACCTTTGACGTGCGTACTGTCGGGCGATCTTCAACGCTGTCTCGACGGCCTCGGAGCCACTGTTGAGGAAGACGACATGGTTGAGGTCTCCGGGAAGGACCTCGACGAGCCGCGTGGCGAGTTCGAGCGCGGAGGCTGCGGGTCGGACAAGGGGGGTGTAGGGAAGCTGGCGAAGCTGCCTGGTGGCGGCATCAATCAGGCGTTCTTCCCCGTAGCCCACATTGACGCACCAGAGTCCAGCCATCGCGTCAAAGTATTCGTTCCCGTTCGCATCGACCACAGTGCAGCCATGGCCCTGAACGAGAACCAACGGGGGCTGAGCCGTTGCGTGCTGAGTGAGTGGGCGCCAAAGCGTGTCCGCCGTTTGCTCGATGGGTTCAGCGTTTGTCCGCTCTTGCGTTTGCATCCCCCGGTCCTTTCTAACGCGCACCTATCCTTCACATGCGGATCCGCGTGACTTGCTCGCGGCCGGCCACGATGGGTGTTCCAAATCAATCGTGCCATGCATGATTGACATCAGCTGCTGACGTCGCCTGACCCGGGCCGTCCTGCCGGATGCGCACTGGCCCTCGCGATTTGGGTTCCGTTGGCGGCTCTGGTGGTGCGATATGACCTAGCCATCGCGAGTGCCTCACATCCCCCGCCGTGCGAGCAGTCAACGCGCCGTTGCGGACCAAGTATGGGACCGATCATAGTCGTCCATCATGGCTGGGGACGGTCCATGCGACAATCTCGATCAGCCTCGTCTCTACCAGAACTAATGGAGACGGCCAATGGCCGAGCTGCCCTCCGGCACTGTCACCTTCCTCTTCACCGACATCGAGGGCAGCACCGAGCGCTGGGAGCGGGACCGCGCCGCGATGGCAGCTGCGGTGGAG
>DASUQU010000162.1:0-16619 GCA_036280495.1 Thermomicrobiales bacterium
TCGACCTCCCGTGGATCGAGCGGACTGTGAGCGAGGTCGCCGCTGATCGCCGCTTCGGCAACCGCCGCGGCGACCCGCGGCGCGACGCGGAGATCGAGACTGTCAGGAATCAGGAAATCGGGCGAGAGCTCGGAGGCATCAACCAGCTCGGCGATCGCGCGCGCGGCGGCGATCTTCATTGCGTCGTCGATGCTCCGCGCCTTGACGTCGAGCGCGCCGCGAAAAACTCCGGGGAACGCCAGGGAGTTGTTGACCTGGTTCGGGTAGTCGGAGCGTCCGGTAGCCACCGCCAGCGCCCCGGCTTCTCGCGCGAGGTCGGGCGTGATCTCTGGCACCGGGTTGGCCAGCGCGAAGACGAGCGGGTTCGGAGCCATGGTGCGCACCATCTGTGGGATCAGAACGCCACCGGCGGAAAGACCGATGAAGACGTCGGAGCCAGTGATGACGTCACCGAGTGAGCCGGTGCGACGATCCTTGTTCGTCAGCCGCGCAATCTCCTCCTTGGAGAAGTCCATGTGCTCGGCGCGCCCCTCGAAAATGGCGCCCTGCCTGTCGCAGAGGACGACGTCGCCGATTCCGAGTCCAAGCAGCAGCTTGGTCACGGCAATACCGGCGGCGCCCGCGCCGTTGATCGTCACCCGCAGTTCTTCCATGCGACAACCACGGATCTTGGCGCCGTTGATCAACGCGGCAGCGACGACGATGGCGGTGCCATGCTGGTCGTCATGGAAAACGGGCATGTCCAGGGTCTCGCGCAGCTTGCGCTCGATCTCGAAGCAGCGGGGCGCGCTGATATCTTCGAGGTTGATTCCACCGAAATTGGGGGCGATGTTCTGAACGATGCCGACGATCTCGTCGACGTCGCGCGCAGCGAGACAGATCGGGAAAGCTTCGACGCCGGCCAGGGTTTGCAGCAGAATTGCCTTGCCCTCCATGACCGGTAACGCGGCCTGGGGACCGATGTCGCCGAGGCCGAGCACCGCCGAGCCGTCGGTGACGATGGCAACCAGGTTTCCCTTGGCGGTGATCTCGTCGACCATGGCCGGGTTGTCGCGGATGACATGGGCGGGCGAGAGCGCCGCGGGCGGGACGTAGAGCATGTTCAGGATATGGTGGTCGCGGATCGGAATCTTCGAGCGAATCTCCAGCACACCGCCGTGTCGCAGCCGGAGATCGATCGCTTCCTCGCGAAACGTCTTGTGCTCACCGCGGGCGGAAGGTTTCGGGGGGAGCAAGCGTCCCTCGTAGACGAAGCGGCGAGTACGTTCGCTGACCAGCTCCGGTGCGATCTCGTGACCGGCCTCGCCGGCCTCCAGCGCGGCGCGCACCACCGCGGCCGCCACCGCCGGGGCGACGCGGAAATCGAAGATGCGCGGAACGACGTAGTCGGCGTGGAGCTCTTCCGGGTGGATGACGTCGGCTAGCGCCTGAGCGGCATAGAGCAGGGTACGCAATCGGATGTTGCGTGCCCGCGAGTCGAGCAGCCCGCGAAAGACTCCTGGGAAGACGAGTGAGACGTCCATCGTGTTCGGAAAGTCGGAGCGTCCGGTGGCGACGACCTTCGCGCCAGCGGCACGTGCGGCGGCGGGCGAGATCTCTGGCTCCGGCACGGCAAGGGCGAAGACGATCGGATCGGGCGCCATGGAGCGGACCATCTCCTCGCTGACGATGCCGCCCGTGGAGAGACCAATGAAGGCATCCGCGTCCGCCAGTACCTCGCTCAAGCTGCCGCGGCGACCCGCGAGATTTGTTTCCTTGGCGAGATAAGCCTTCGCCCAGTTCAAGCGCTCGGGGCGGTACTTATGAAGGGCACCGGCACGGTCGCAGACGACGAGGTCGCGCACCCCGGCCCGGGTGAGCAGACGGGCAACGCCAATCCCGGCGACGCCGGCGCCAGAGATGACGACTTTGACGTCAGCCAGCTCCTTGCCGACGACCTTCAATGCGTTGATGAGACCGCCCAGAACAAGGATTGCCGTGCCGTGATGCTGATTGGAGAAGACCGGAATGTCCGCGCCGTTCTCCAGATTGTCGGCGATAGTGAATGCTCGCGGCGCCGAGATGTCGTCGAGGCAGATGGCGCCGAAGGTCGAGGAGAGCGCGAGACCGGTCTCCACGATCCGGTCCGGGTCCGAGGTGGCCAGCGAGAGCGGGAAGGCATCGACCCCGGCGAAGGTCTTGAAGATGACGCTCTTGGCTTCTTCGAGGGGGATGGCGGCTTCTGGCGGGCCAGATTCCCGGCCGAAGATATCCGAGCCGTCGGTGAGGATGGCGACGGTGTTGCCGCGACAGGTGAGATCGAACGACGCTAGCGGATTCTCGTCGATAGCGAGACAGGCTTCCGCCACCCCCGGGGTGTAGACGAGGGAGAGGATGGCCCGGTCACGAATCGGGATCTTCGAGCCGATGCCGATCAGCCCTTGATACCGCCGGCGATAATCGAGCCCTTCTTGCTCGAGGTCGGTCAGGGGAGCGCGACTCGTGACTGGCTCGATCGCGGGGGGCATGCCGGTCACGCGACCGTTCCCGGACTCGATCTCTTGACCTCTGGTGGTTTCGCTAACGCTCGTCACCAAGCTATTTTACGTCGTGTGGTCCACTGTGAGACCATGCTCCCAAGAGCCGAGGCTTTCTCCTGGACCGCACCGAGGTTGAGGTGCAGCGCTTGCATCCGATGCAGGCAGCGAGTCGCTAGCTTTCGACCCGGTGCGCTCTGATGGGACCGGTCTGGCGTGAGGAGGTTGCTCGTGTACATCCGATACGCGGCAACGAGACGCTGGTTTGTCGTCGTGCTCCTTGCAGTCGCTATGCTCGCGGCACCGGCGACAGGTTCGGCAAAGGCGCAAAAGACGATCGTGGTCTCAATTAGCCAGCAGATGCTCTGGGCCTACAAAGGCGACCGGGTGGTGCTCAACACATATGTGAGTACGGGCCGAACTGGCTTTGGTACTCCTGTCGGTTCTTTCGCGGTCCTGACAAAGCTTCCATCGCAGACGATGGAGGGCGTCATCGGTGGAGAGTACTACAACGTACCCGATGTTCCGTCGGTGCTCTATTTCACCGATAGTGGTCACGCCCTGCACGGCACCTATTGGCACAACAACTTCGGGATGCCTATGAGCCATGGCTGCGTCAATTTGCCGCTCGACGTGGCCGCCTGGTTGTACGAGTGGGCTCCAATCGGCACTCGAGTGCTAATTATTCCGTAGACGTTCACCGGCGGGCGTCCGACTAACCGAGTTTCTTGTCCTTGCCGTTTTGCCGTCTCACTCATGCGTCACGGCGAGCACACGGTCCTCGAGGAACGACTCCTCGACGATCTCATCCTCTACCTCTTCCTCGAGCGGCAGCTCGCGCTGGGCGCCTTCGGGCAGGGTCTCCTTGGCGGCGGCGATGAAGTCCCGGAAGAGTGGGTGTGGGTTCGTCGGTCGGGAGCGGAACTCCGGGTGGAACTGGACACCGACGAAGAAAGGATGCCCCTCCAGTTCCATGATCTCAGCGAGCTGGCCATCGGGAGAGGCGCCGCTGACGATGAACCCGGCGGCGGCGAGCCGGCCGCGGAACGAGTTGTTGACCTCGAAGCGGTGCCGGTGGCGCTCAGACACCTCAGGTACCGCGTAGGCCGCAGCGGTCTTCGTTCCTGGCTCGAGACGGCACGGCCACAGCCCGAGACGCATCGTGCCGCCCATATCGACACCCTTCTGATCGGGCATCAGATCGATGACCGGGTAGGGCGTGTTGGGGTCGATTTCGGTCGAATTCGCGCCGCTCAGTCCAAGCACGTTGCGCGCGATGTCGATGACGGCCATATGAAGGCCGTAACAGAGACCGAGGTAGGGGATGCGGTTCTCGCGGGCCCAGCGCGCCGCCGCCACCTTGCCCTCGGTGCCACGCGCCCCAAAGCCGCCGGGAACGACGACGCCGGAAACCGTGCGTAGCGTGCGGGCCAACTCGTCGGGCTTCACCGTCTCCGCGTTGACCCAGACGATTTCCGGCTCGACCTTGTGCCAGAGGCCGGCGTGTGTCAGCGACTCGAGCACGCTCATGTAGGCATCGGGCAGTTCGACGTACTTGCCGACGATGGCGATCCGTATTGTCCGCCGCGGTCGGCTGATCTCCTCGACAAGATTCCGCCACTCGGTCAGATCGGCTTCGCGCGGCAGTCCCAGCTCACGCGCGAGGTAGGCTCCGAGGCCGGACTCTTCGAGAATGAGCGGCACCTCGTAGATGGAGTCGGCGGTCGGCATCGAGATTACGGCGTCGCGGTCGACGTCGCAGAAGAGTGCGATCTTCTCTTTGACGTCATCGGGAATGGGGCGTTCGGCGCGAGCGATGATGATGTCGGGCTGGATGCCGAGCGAGCGCAGCTCGCGCACGCTCTGCTGGGTCGGTTTTGTCTTCAGCTCGCCGCCCCCGATCTCGGGAACCAGGGTGACGTGGATGTAGAGCGCGTTCTCACGCCCGACTTCGCGGCGGAGCTGGCGGATCGCTTCGATGAATGCCTGCCCCTCGATGTCTCCGACCGTGCCGCCGACCTCAACGATAACGACGTCGGCGTCATGCTGTCGGGAGGCAAGCCGCAAGCGCTCCTTGATTTCATTGGTGATGTGAGGGATGACCTGGATAGTGCCGCCGAGATAGTCGCCGCGGCGTTCCTTGGCGATGACCGCGGAGTAGACCTGACCGGTCGTGACGTTTGAGACCCGGGAGAGGTTCTCATCAGTGAACCGCTCGTAGTGCCCCAGGTCGAGATCGGTCTCGGCGCCATCGTCGGTGACAAAGACCTCGCCGTGCTGGTATGGCGACATGGTGCCGGGATCGACGTTGAGATACGGGTCGAGCTTGATGGTCCAGACGCTCGCGCCCCGGCTCTTGAGCAACCGTCCGATCGAAGCGGTGGTGATGCCTTTGCCGACCGATGAAACAACTCCGCCGGTGACGAATATGTACTTTGGCATCACGTCACTCCCTCCGCGCTGACACACGCTGCTGTCGCGGGATCGATCTCGCTTAGCTCACACTGAGCACGACCAAACGTAACGTGTCGCCAAGGTCGCTTGGCTTGACGTTCAGCTTCTCTTCTGGCTCGGGAGGACTCACTCCGAGGTTGCGACAGAACACGTCGAGCCCGAGCAAATCCCGGTCACCGGACGCGGTGGCGTATTGCATCGGGATGACCACCTTCGGGGCGAGTTGACCGGTGATCTCAGCGGCTCGAGCCGGGTCGAGATGTCGGCTTCCGGCGGGGATCAGGAGGACGTCGACGTCGGTCATCGCTTCGGCTTGCTCTTCCGAGAGCGCGTGACCCAGATCACCCAGATGGCAGATGACCATCCCGTCCAGCTCGATCAAATACGACGTGTTGTGTCCACGCTGCGCGCCATTCGCTTCATCCTGATGGGTGCGAATGCCCGTGACGAAGACGTCATGGATCTCGTACTCGCCGGGACCCTCGATGGTGTCGAAATCGGGTTTCACCGCCGCTAGATTGGAGTGCTCAGGCTGTGGCGACGACACGGTTACGATATCGGCGGTCTGCTTGGCGAGGGTAAAACCGGTCTTCTTGCCGACCGGGTCAGTCATGACCACTACATCTTTGCCACGAATACGAAAACAGTTATGCCCGTACCATCGGAATTCGGCCATGGAGTCTCAGTCTTTCCAGTGCCCTGCTCACGGCACGCGCGAATCCCGTCATCGCGCGATGGCAATGAAAACGAATAACGCCCCGACGCCGAAATCCGGCGACGCGGCGGGACAATTCAAGCTCAATGGGGAAGCGATCTGCGCTCGCGCGATCAGGCGACCTCGCGCCTTTTCCCACGGGTGATCAGTATACCACGCAAGTGGTCATGAAACCGTTGCTGAAGTGGAAAAATGGTGGTGTACGTTCGCGCGTTTCGATTTACTCGGGCGGCACGTCATCCATATCCTCGGCCTCCCCGAGCGCGCGATCGAGGGCGGTCCGAATGACGTCATAGCTATAGCCGCGGCGCGCGAGATAGGCGCCGAGTCGGCGTCGAATCGCCGCCGGTTCATCCCCGGAATACGCCGGCAGGCGACGGCGAGCAAGTTCCTCGGCAGCACCTGTTTCATCCAGGGCGGCATCGTCAATCGCCTCGCGTGCCGTTTCTGTGTCGATGCCCTTGTGGCGAAGCTCTTGCTGGAGCAATCGTCTGCCGCGGGGCCGGTGCGTCGCTCGGTTTTCGACCCAGCGCCGCGCAAAATCGGCATCGTCGAGATAACGCCACTCGTGCAGTCGCGAGATCGCGTGGTCGATTGCCTCCTGCTCGTACCCGCCGCGGCGGAGGCGATGGCGAACTTCCTTCTCTGAGCGAGGACGGTAGCCGAGATACACCAGCGCGGCCTCGGTGGCGCGAGACGCCTGATCAGCCGCCAGCAACGCGCTAACCCGCTCGCCATCGAGCACCTCCCCGACTTCGAG
The DNA here is from genome assembly GCA_036280495.1 of Thermomicrobiales bacterium. Lineage (GTDB taxonomy): Bacteria > Chloroflexota > Chloroflexia > Thermomicrobiales > UBA6265 > JACCXM01. The sequence goes on from DASUQU010000162.1 coordinate 6,446, forward strand.
ATGCTCGTCGGCCACGAGCGCCGCCGGCAGGGCAAGAGCGAACGAACCGTCGAGATCAACGGCAATTCGGTCCGGATCGCGCTTGGTCGGTCTCAATGCCGTGATCTGACCAGCGCGGGCTGTCTGGGCGGTTGCCTCGTCAGGAGATTGCATAGCGGTATCCGCTGCTAAGTCGGCAAGTCGAGGAGTCGAGGCATCTGCGAGTAGCGGGTGTGCCCGACGACGATGGCTAATACGGCGCCGACTCCGGTTGCGAGCCGGCGATGCACATTGGACAAGCCCCGTCCCGATACACCTCGTAGTCGCCGTTCAGCAGGCCGAACACAGGGTGCCCGGCGATCTCCGGATCGGCCAGATTCCACAACGTCGCGATGCCGATGACTTCGCCGCCTAGACGCTCGACCAGATCACCGAAGTGGGTCATCGTCTCGCCCGAGCGGATGATATTGTCGACGAGCAAGACGCGCTTGCCACGCACCAGATCTTCGATCTGCGGCGCCAGGGTCGGGCCATTCTCGCTTGGCGTGGCGTAGGCGACCTTCGCCTTGGGATCGAGAAAGCCGCCTACCAAGAGGGCCAGCCCAGCGCCCCAGATCGAGGGCGTGGCCACGGTTTCGATGTGGTTGGTGAAGAACTGCTTGGCGAGAGCGTAGGCCATATGAGATGCCGCGACGGGGTCGCTGAGGAGATGATCGCGATCTATCAAGCCACGGCTGTGGCCCCCATGCAGGAACGACCAGTGACCCTCTTTGAGCAGGTTTTCTCGCTTCAGATCGGCAACGATGCGCGGATCAATCCTGGGCACCAGGACCTCCGGTCGTGGCGGTAGCAGGCGCCTGCACGAGCAGGAGAGAGACGAGTGCAGGATAACACGAGGTCCGTTGCGGTCTGCGTGAATCTGTCAACTCACCTGGAGCGGGTTGAAAGGCGTTCCACCAGGGTCAGCAGTCGGTCCCGGGCGGGGTTGATGCCCGGCCGGGCAGCATCGAGCAATGCGGCAATCGCCTGGTCGTGATAGTTGCTAATCACAGCTTCGACTTCCTCTCGCACCCGCTCACGCTCCAGAAGGGCCAGCACCCGTGCCACGCCGGCACGATCGACATTCGGCGCACCATAAAGGCGATCGAGGTCCCACCGCTCCGCGTCGGCCAGCCGTTCGCGCAGGATCAAAATCGGCAGTGATTGCTTGCGGCGTCGCACGTCGTCGGCGGGCGCTTTGCCGGTGGCTTCCTGCGACCCCCAGATACCGAGGAGATCGTCGCGGACCTGAAAACCGAGACCGAGGGCGAGTCCGAACTCGGCCCACCGTGATGCGTCGGCTTCATTGGCCCTGCCGAGGAGCGCGCCGGCCCAGGCGGCGAATTGGACGATCGCGGCGGTCTTGCCCGCGATCATGTCCAGATATTCGCCCGCCGATACATCTGTCCGCACCTCGAAAGCCAGGTCGAGCGTTTGCCCCTCAACGATGGCGACTGTCATCCGGTCGAACGCCTCGAGGAGACGCAGGCTGAGATCCGCGGTGACACCGGTGGAAGCGAGGCGGTAGATCGGCAGGCGGGCCACTGCAAATAGGCCGTCTCCAGCGTTGATCGCTTGCCCAATGCCCCAAATGCTCCAAACGGTGGGCCGGTGGCGACGGGTGGGACTCTCGTCCTGAATATCGTCGTGAATCAACGTGAAGTTGTGCAGGAGTTCCAGCGCTGCACCGACCGGCGCCGCGGCTCGCGGTTCACCCCCCGCGGCGCCGGCGGCGAGGAGTGCCACCGCTGGCCGCATCCGCTTGCCGCGATCCACGGCTCGTCGATCCAAGGGCTGCAAATCGGGACCGGCGTATCCGAGGTGATACTGGACCATTCCCGTGAGAAGCAGGGCGCGGCCATCCAGTGCAGCCACGGCATCGAGGAGCATGGGTTCGATGAGGGCATCGACGTCGAATTCCGCCGTCTCCAGCCAGAGAGCACCCGGTGGACTAGGCTGATTGATCTTCACACGCGGCACTCCAGACGGCTGTCGACGCGGCTCCTGGTCTCCGAACTCCTGTGCACGCACCGATTATCGCAAGACCGATCGAAAAGACTCGATGCTAGAACCCTGGCGGCGAACATGCGCGGGTGACAGGATCAGAGCCACCGCATAGACTCGCAGGCACGTTTCGGGCTGGCCGGCGCCATCAGGTTGCCTCCGCAAGCCGTGAGGAGTCCACCATGCGTTTCAAGCGATCCCTCTCTGCGCTGGTTGTCGCACTGCTCCTCCTCACGTCGGCGGCGGCTGAGCTCTTCGCGCAGATCGAGGGTGAGCGTTGGACATCGCCGACGTACGGTTTCAGCGTCTCATGGGCTGGAACCGAATGGCAGCCGGATCCGGAGGGAACGTTGACCGCCGTCGGACCGGAGCGCCTCGACCGGCTCCACTTGCTCAACGGGGTCAGTTCACTCTATTTCGAGGGCGCCACCCGCTACCAGGGCGACCTCTCTGCGTGTGTGGCAGAGGAAGCCAATCTCCTTGCCCAGGAGACCGGTGTCTCGGAGATTCGTCCCTATCGTGATGAAGAAGGTGTCCAACTCGTTGCGGACGGGCCGAACTCGTCGGCGGCGGCGTTCACTCTGACGCTGTCAATCGGCGACCAGGAAGTGGAGCTGGTCGACTACGTTGAGTGCCGGACCCTGACCCCGGGTCAAGCCGTGCTCATCATCACGTTGGTCACTCAGCCGCCGGGTTTCGACCAAGAGCTGGCAGCGGCCCAGACGGTCATCGATACGATCGAGCTACCCGAGGAGTCGCCGCTCGATCCGCTCGCGGCCTATGGAGGATGGCTGGCGGCCGCGCAGGAACGGCCGAGCATTGCCGGTCCACTCTCCGGAGAGCTCGCCTTTGGTCCAGACACTCTTGGAGTCGAGCGCGCCGGTGTCGACGCCCCGGATTTCTATGCTCGAGCCGAGTTCGCGAACCCGCAGCCAGCGCGGGAGATGTGGGATATCGGACTCGGCTTCCGGGATAGTGGCGGCGAAGAGCAGCTGCGGCTGGTCGTCGATGCCGCGGGCACCTGGTTTCTGAAAGACGGGCTGGGTGAAGTAATCACCGGGGGGTCCGTGGTTGATTTCAACACCAGTCCCAGTGGTGCCAACACGATCGAGCTCGTCGCGACTGGCGACACCGGGTACTTCGCGTTCAATGAACGGCTCGTCAGCGAGCTCGATCTCTCTGCCCGCGCGGAGGGAGGCGACGTATTTGTCGGAGCCGGCTTCTTCACAGAAGACGCGACCGAAAATGGCACACTAGACTTCACCGATTTCGAAATCTGGTCGCTCTCCGGGCTCGACCCTCGAGCTGCGCTCGAGCCGAGCATCGTCGTTGATCCGACGACCTTTCCCCAGCTCGTCACGGTAGCGACCGTCGAAGCCCCGCTCGCAGGCCCAACGTCGGAGGAGCTCGCGCAGAGAGTGGGTTCGGCCACCGTCATGCCGATTGGCGTCGATGTCGAAGATTTCGTGGCCCGAATCGAGTTCATCAATCCCAGCGACGCTACCGACCGGCCGTGGGACTTTGGCATCGCCTTCCGGGAGCAGGAGAACGGTGACCACTACCGGCTGACTGTGGCGTCAGATGGCACTTGGGAGTTTCAGATCGGTCTGCAAGCCGATCTCGCTGGTGGCACCGTGCCCGCATTGAGTTTCGAGGACGGCGGGCGCAACGTCCTCGAAATCGTCGTTGCCGGTGACTCCGCCGGGTTCTCCGTCAACGACGTATTCGTCTCCGAGCTCAATGTATCGGAGCTCCACGGCGCCTCGGATGTCTGGGCCGGCGCCGGATTCCATCAAGCGAACGCGCATGATGGCGAAATCACGCGGTTTGAAAACTTCACCGTCTGGTCCCTCGAGACCGCAGAGCTTACGGCCGCAGCTGCTACACCGGTGGCGCTTGCCACTCCGGTGGCTCCAGCGACACCTGTAGCGCAGGCTACGCCTATGATGCCCGCGGCTACGCCCGTTGCCGGCGCGGTGAGTGATCAGGAGGTCGCGCTGCGGTTGGGTGAGCGGGACGACTCACGTATCGATGCCCTGGCGATTCTCAGCGAACGCGAGGGCCAGACGACGATTACCGTGGTCGCGCGCGATGCATCGGGTGGCGAAGTCGTCGTCATCCATGAAGGAACCTGCGACGACGCTTCGACAGTGCCGACCTTCCTGCTGGAGGACCTCGACGCCTCCGGTCGGAGTGTGACGGTGATCGACGCGCCGCTCGCCGACTTGACGAGTTCCGCGCATTCGATCTCGATCCACCATAGCGCCGAAAGCTACGCTGACGTGCTGGCCTGCGGCGACATTCCCGGCGAGGAGTGAACCGAGTTCCGATCGATGCCCGCGGGACGCGCCGCGTCCCGCGGGCATCAGTTGATTCGCTTCTCCTGCCCGGCCCACTCCCGTTCGCGGAGCACGAACTTCTGCACCTTGCCAGTCGAAGTCTTCGGCAGCTCGCCGAACTCGATCGCTTTCGGGATCTTGAATCCCGCGAGCCGCTCACGGCAGAAATCGCGTAACTCGACGTCACTCAGCGCCTGCCCCGGTTTGAGGGCGACGAACGCCTTCGGGACCTCGCCCCAGTACGGGTCCGGGATGCCGACGACCGCCGCCTCCAGCACGGCCGGATGAGCGCAAACGGCCTGCTCGACCTCGATGGTGGAGATGTTCTCCCCGCCGGAGATGATGATGTCTTTCTTGCGGTCACGCAGCTCAATGTAGCCGTCGGGGTGCATGACCGCCAGATCCCCGGAGTGGAACCAGCCGCCGCCGAAGGCGCGCTCGGTCGCTTCCGGATCGCGGTAGTAGCCCTTCATGGTGTTGTTGCCGCGCATCACGACCTCGCCGAGTGTTTCGGCGTCGGCGGGTACGTCTCGCATCTGATCGTCAACCACGCGGACGTCATCGGCGATGAGGTAGCCGACGCCCTGCCGGGCCTTCACCCGCGCACGTTCTTCCGCCGGGAGCAGGTTCCATTGCGGCTGCCACTCGCAGACGGTGTAGGGGCCGTAGACCTCGGTGAGTCCGTAGACATGGATGATCTCGGCGCCAAGCGCCTCGACCTGGGCGATGATCGTCGGCGATGGCGGCGCGGCGGCGGTGGAGATGATCAGCGGGCGGTCGAGCGGCTCGCGTGGTGCGGTGGGGTGATTGACCAATGCAATCAGCACCGTCGGGGCGGCGCAGAAGTGGGTGACGCCAGCGCTCTTCACCAGCTGCCAGACAGTTTCCGGTTCCAGTTTTCGCATACAGACATGGGTAGCCCCGATGGCGGTCACTGCCCAGGGATAGCACCAACCATTGCAATGGAACATCGGCAGCGTCCAGAGGTAGACGCTGTCTGACGTCATGCGGGTCTCCAGCAACTCACCCAGGCTGTTGAGGTACGCGCCGCGGTGGGTGTACATGACGCCTTTGGGTCGGCCCGTAGTGCCTGAGGTGTAGTCGATGGCGATCGTTTCGTCCTCATCGTCGAGCGGCCAGTCGAGCGGCGCCGGGCTGCTGGCGGCCAGGAATGCCTCGTACTCGGGTCCCATAAGGAGGATGCCGCTGGGAACGTCCTCGACAGTGACGACGAGCTCGAGGTTGGGAAGGCTCGCGAGCGACTGCTCGACGAGATGCGCGTGCTCGGAGTCGACAACGAGGACTTTGGCCCCGGAGTGCTCGAGGATGTATGCCACCTCGGGCGCCGACAAGCGCGTGTTGATAGCCACCAGAATCGCCCCGGCGAGTGGGACCGCGAAATGCCCCTCCAACATTGCCGGGATGTTCGGCACCAGGTAGGCGACGCGATCGCCGCGCGACACGCCCGCCGAGATCAACGCGGATGCCAGGCGGTTGACTCGCGCCGCCATCTCGGGATAGGTCCATGTTTGGTCGCCGTAGACGACGGCCGGCTTCTCCCGGAAGACACTCGCGCTGCGCTGCAAGAAACGCAATGGCGTCAAATGCGAGCGGTGAACCTGGGGTGGGAACATCGGCATCGGGGCGGCATCCTCCATCGGCTGCGGGCGCACTCGACCCGGCTGGTATCGCCCGCGTGACAGTCCTGAGTGGATCATGATAGTCGTCGGAACCGTATGATTCCGGGTACAGAACGGAGGACGGAGCAGAGCGATGGGCGACAAGCGAGCCACATTGGCAGAGGCCATGGCAACCGTGCCGGATGGCGCGCGGATCGCGCTTGGGGGCAACACGTTGCACCGGGGACCGGGCGCGGCCGTCCACGAGATCGTGCGTCAGGCGAAGCGGGGGCTGGAGATCGTCAAGACCGCGGGCGCGTACGACGTCGATCTCCTTTGCGCCACGGGGTGCGTGGCGGTGGTATCGGCGGGGTTCGTCGGCTATGAGACGCCGTTCGGCATGGCCCCGGCCTATCGAAAGGCTGTCGAGTCCGGTGTGGTGGAAGCACGCGAGCACGCCTGCGCAACGGTGATCGCCGGGCTGCGGGCGGCGATCCAGGGGGTTCCATTTATGCCGGTGGCCGGCTTACAGGGCTCAGATCTTCCGGCCGCACGAGGCTTCCGCGCGGTTGCCGATCCGTATTCCGATGCGCAGGTCTACGTGGTGCCGGCCCTGATTCCCGACGTGGCGATTCTCCATGTCCAGGAGGCTGATTCAGCCGGAAACGGCCGCATCCTGGGGACTCGCTTCGAGGACGTGCTGATGGCCCAGGCGGCACGGCGCGTGGTCCTGACCGCGGAGCGCATTACCGACGGCGCCGCGTTCGCGGAGGCGCCGGAGAGCGTCGCTATTCCGGGCTTTCTTGTGGATGCCGTCGTCTCGGCGCCGGGAGGGGCGTGGCCCTTCTCCTGCACGCCGCACTACGGCTACGACGCTCCGTATCTTGCGTCCTGGGTCGCCGCGGCGGCCGAGCCGGCAACGGCGCGCGACTTCATCGCCAGCCATATCCTCACGTCGACACCGGTTCCGGCGTGATCGATTCAGCGGCCAGTCCGGCGCCGTGGGACATGATGGCGGTGGCCATGGCGCGGCTCCTCAATTCCGGCGAGACGGTCTTTCATGGGGTGGCGTCGCCGCTGCCGATGGTGGCCACGCTCCTGGCAAAACACCTGCACGCGCCGGATCTCACGTACCTGAACATAACCGGCGCTGTCGACGCCGAGCCGGAGCGACTGCCGGTCTCAACGGTCGATCCCGCGCTGCTCCATGGGACCCGTGCCCTTGTGACGCTGGCCGATCTCTTCGACCTGTCCGCGCGCGGCAAACTCGATGTCGCCTTCCTGAGTGGTGTCCAGATCGACGCGGAGGGGCGGATCAACCTGAGCGCCATTGGTCCATATGACCATCCAGCGGTGCGTCTCCCTGGCGGTGCGGGGAGTGCGATGCTGATGCCGACGGCGCGCCGCGTCATTCTGTGGCGGACGAAGCACGACCGGCGAACCTTCGTCGAGAGACTCGATTTCGTCACGGCGGCCGGAAACGTAGACCGAGTGGTCACGCCGCTTGGCATCTTTGCTCGTCGCGGCTCGAGGCTGGAGGTCGAGAGCATGCACCCCGGGGTGACACCGGCCGCCTTCCGGGACGCCACCGAGTTCCCGGTTGCCGTCGGGCTCGATACTCCGGTAACGCTTCCGCCGACAGTTGAAGAGCTGACGGTCCTGCGAGCCATTGATCCTGACGGGGTGGTTCGCAGTGAGTTCGCATGAGCCAGGAGCGCGAGACATTTAGGGAGTTAAAGCAGGGCATGTTGCTCGAGCGTCTACGGAAACAAGTGGTCCAGGCCGGGTTGGACGCATTGGCCCGCGGCATTGTCCACGGGACCGCGGGCAACATGAGTATCCGTGATCCGGAGACGAGTCTCATCGCTATCTCGCCCAGCGGAATACCGTATCCCACCCTGACGCCCGTCGACATCGTCGTGGTCAATGACCAAGGCGAGGTCGTCGATGGGAGCCGCAAGCCCAGCTCCGAAACACCGCTGCACACCATGGTGATGCGCGCTAGGCCGGATATCGGGGCAATCGTGCACACGCACTCGCACTACTCAACAGTTGTCTCCTGCGTCCGACCCTACCTACCGCCGATCTTGACCGAGACGTGCCTGGTGGCCGGACCGAGGGTGCCGGTGACGCGCTACGGGTTGACGGGGACGCCCGATTTCGGCGAGAGCGTGCTGGAGGTCCTCACCCCGGACTCCAAAGCCGTGATCCTCAAGAATCACGGATTGATTTGCTTCGCGGAATCGTTCGATGCGGCTCTCGGCATCGCCGAGATCGTCGAAGAGTCGGCGAAGGTCTACGTTCACGCGCTGGCGGCCAATGGTGGCAGAGAGCCTGATCTGGTGCCTGAGGACCTGATTCCCGGAATGACCGAGCGGTTCCTGGCCACGTATGGACAACCAAAAACGTCGTAGGCGGAACGTGGCGCGAGCACGCCCGGACGAGCGGACGCTTGCGTGGGGTGTGACAGCGGCATAGACTGCGGGAACACCTACGGCTGCGAGCCGGTGACGGCAATACGGATGCGCGCGGGAAGGGACGTGTCCGTACACACCAAATTTCCGTAGGTTTGGGTGGGGAGCGGGAATCATGGCAAACCAGGTCGATTCGCTCGACGAGCAAATCCTCGCGGCGTTGCAGGAGAATGGCCGGCTGACGATGAAGTCGCTGGCGGAGCAAGTTGGGCTCTCAAGCCCCGCCATGATCGAGCGCGTGCGCCGGCTCGAGGAGCGTGGAGTCATCTCTGGGTATCGGGCGATCGTAGCGCCGGCTGCCCTGGGACGACCAATCAGCGCGTTGATCGCGGCAACCGTCGACCGGCGCCATCAGGAGGCGTTCAGCCGCCAGCTACAAGAGCAGGCCTCGGTCGCCGAGGTCCATCGCACCACGGGGGATGCGACACATCTGGTGAAAGTCAATGTGCCGGATATGGCAACCCTCGAAAAGATCGTTGACGACCTGACCGAGACCGGCGCGCGCTGCCAGACGACCATCGTCCTGTCGTCCCCGGTGCCTTACCGTCCGGTCACGCCCCCGGAGGGGCTGACGGTGCAGCGGTCGCGATTGACCCGCCGCCGCCGAAGGGCGGGCGCCGAGGATGGATCGACCGGGGAGATGCCCAAGCGCCCGGGCCGACCGCGAGGGCGCCGCTCCACCGCGGTGTAGCAGCGCGGCGCGGGTGCCCGGACTGACGTTACTCCAACTGCGATGACCGGCAGCGTCTCGTCCATAAGTGGAGAGACGCGATTATCCAGGTGCGCTGCGAGGGGCTTCCGGTGGGGCCGGATGTGGGAACGTGGGCAGGAAGTTCCCCGGCTCGCCGAACCGCACCGCTCTGGCGTAGCGGTAGACGCTATCGGCAGCCGCCCCGCCGATATTGCCACCTCGTTTTCTCATGTGGTCAATCGTCCGCGCTAGATCCTGGTACTGCCACGGCGTCAGTTGATCGCAGCGCAGTGCGGGTGCGCCTCCGGCCTCAAGCAGTTCACCGCGGTTCGACCGATCGTCGATTGGTAGACCGCCGGTCGCTTCACAGACGGCGCCGTCGACAATGCTGGCGGGCCGTGAGAACTGGGTCGGCACCGGTTGCCCATCCGGACCGAGCAGGAGTTCCATGAACTCCGGGCGTGAGTGCATGTCGATCATCAGTTGCGACCAGATCGGTCCCGCGCCCTGGATGCCGTCGATCTCGGCCAGCGGATCATTGCGTGTGTTGCCGACCCAGACACCGATCGCGACGTCCGTGGTAAATCCCATCGTCCAGATATCCCGGAAGTCATTGGTCGTACCTGACTTGGCGGCCGTGGGACGTCCTAGCGTTTGCTGCGTCTGACCGAACAGATTCTGCCGGGTGAAGATCATCGCCCGGCTCTCGTTGTCGGTCAGGATGGAGATGAGCTGGTAGGCAATTCCGGGCCGGATCGCCTGCTCGGCCTGCTTTAGGGTGTTGTCTCGATCGAGCTCATAGAGGACATTGTCCTCGCTGTCGGTGATCTTCAGAATCGGCGTCACTGGGACATACTTGCCCATGTTGGCGATCGTGGCGTAGGCGTTGGTCAGCTCCAGCGGCCAGACGTCACCGGAACCGAGGGCAATAGAGAGGCCGTAGTCCGCTGGCGGCTGTGAGAGTTCGTGCTTGATCCCCATACGCCGGGCCATGGTGACGATCGCCTCCGCTCCCCCCGCGAACTCGAC
>DASUQU010000163.1:0-16618 GCA_036280495.1 Thermomicrobiales bacterium
ACATCAACCGCGACTCCCTGCGCGATCGCGGCTTCCTGGATGAGGACATCGACAAGATCGAAGCGGCTTTGCCCGGAGTCTTCGAGCTTGGTTTCGCATTCAACATCTGGTCGCTCGGAGAAGACGCCTTGTGGCGGGCGGGGATCTCGGCCGCGGATGCAAGCCTTCCCGGATTCGACCTTCTGCGCGCGTTGGGTTTCAGTCAGCGCGAGATCGACGAGGCCAACGCGGTCATTTGCGGCTCGATGACCGTCGAGGGAGCACCGTTCCTCCGCGAAGAGCATCTGCCGGTCTTCGATTGCGCCAACAAGTGCGGGAAGACGGGAACGCGCTTCATCCACCACATGGGTCACATTAAGATGATGAGCGCCGCGCAGAGCTTCCTCTCCGGCGCTATCTCCAAGACGATCAATATGCCGAACGAGGCTACGGTTGAGAACGTGCTCGACGCCTATGAGCAAAGCTGGCGACATGGCATCAAGGCGATGGCCCTCTACCGTGACGGTTCGAAGTTGAGCCAGCCGCTCTCCGCGAAGAGTGATTCGACCGTCTCCGCGGACGCCGCCTCAGCGAAGGAAAGCGAGATCGAGCTGCGCATCGAGCAGGCGGTCGCCGAGGCCGTGACCGATGCCCTGGCCAATGCCCGCGCCGAGTGGGAGCAAGAGCGGGCCGCCGCTGAAGCGAAATCACGGGCGGCAGCCGTCGCCGCGGCGCAGCCGGTGCGACGCCGGCTGCCAGCACGACGCGGAGGATTCACTCAGGAGGCAAGAGTCGCGGGAAACAAGGTCTTCCTCCGCACGGGCGAATACGAGGACGGCACCCTTGGCGAGATCTTCATCGACATGCACAAGGAGGGCGCAGCTTTCCGCTCGATGATCAACTGCTTCGCCATCGCCATCTCGAAGGGCTTGCAGTACGGCGTGCCGCTCGAGGAGTTCGTCGAGACGTTCACCTTTACTCGCTTCGAGCCGCAGGGGATGGTCTCCGGTCACCCGAACATCAAGATGGCCACGTCGATCATCGACTATGTCTTCCGGGTGCTGGGACTCGAATATCTGGGGCGTACCGATCTCACCCAGGTGCCACCCGAGCTTGACGAGGTAGTGGCTGACGACCATGTGCCATCAGGGGCGGCGACAGCCGATTCCGGCCCGGTGACAGCGATAGCCGCAGAGACCAAGCCGGCGACAGCGATGCCCCGCCCCGCGCGGGATCACGCTCAGAATGGCAACGGCAGCAATGGCCGTGCTGCAGACGCAGCCGTTGACGTGTTCGAGGCGACGGCGGCGGTCAGCGTCATCAGCGCGCACCTTTCGGAGATGATGGGCGACGCGCCGTTCTGCGACGTCTGCGGGCACATCACTGTCCGTAATGGCGCTTGCTACAAGTGTCTGAACTGCGGCAACAGCCTCGGCTGTTCGTAGTGCACATTCTGCACAAAGAGATGGGGCCGGCGAAATGCCGGCCCCATTTCTTTCAGATCAGCACACGCGAGATTAGCTGGCAGACATCGCCGCCGCGGATTCGCGCAACTCGGCAAATGCAACCGTGCTCAAATACCGTTCCCCGGTGTCGGGCAACACGACCACGATCAATTTGCCGGCGCTCTCCGCGCGGTCGGCGACCTGCCGAGCGGCGGCAGCCGCGGCCCCGGCGGAGATCCCGCACAAGAGCCCTTCTTTATGCATCAGCTCATGCGTTGCGGCGATGGCTGTTTGAGCGTCGATGTGGACGATCTCGTCGTAGATCGCGCGGTCGAGCACATCCGGCACGAAATTGGCCCCGATGCCCTGAATCTTGTGCGGTCCCGCCTCACCGGTCGCCAGCAGCGGAGATTCGGCCGGTTCGACGGCGACAACCCGGAGCTCGGGTTTCTGTTGCTTGAGCACTTGCCCGGCACCGGTGATCGTGCCGCCGGTGCCCACCCCGCCAACGAGAATGTCGATCTTGCCGTCGGTATCCTCCCAGAGCTCGATGGCGGTCGTCCGCCGGTGGATCTCTGGGTTGGCGAGGTTCTGGAACTGCTGCGGCATCCAGGCATTCGCCGTCTCCGCGACGATCTGCTCGGCTCGGCGCACGGCCCCGGACATGCCTTCGGAGGCCGGGGTCAGTACAAGCTCGGCGCCATAACCAAGAAGCAGGACCCGCCGTTCCAGACTCATGCTCTCCGGCATCGTCAGGATGAGCCGGTAACCCTTTGCCGCCGCCACCCAGGCAAGGGCAATGCCCGTGTTACCACTTGTCGGCTCCACAATGGTCGTCACGCCTGGCTGAATCAATCCGTCGGCTTCGGCATCCTCGATCATCGCGGCACCGATGCGGTCCTTGACAGAGTACCCGGGAGTGAAGGCCTCGATCTTGCCGACGAGGAGGCCCGGAGTACCTTCAGCAAAGCGTGAAAGCCGCACGAGCGGGGTATTGCCGATCAGCTCGGTGGCGTCTTCGGCGATAGCGGGACGCTGACGACGAGCAGTGAGGCTGGTATCGACGGTGCTGTCAGCTCCGACTGCAGTGTCAGTCATATTGGCCCCGCGTTTCTAGAATTCGACACGAAAGAGAAGTCGTGGCAAGGAATTCTAGAGTTCTTGATCAAATTTGGCAAAGTGGCTCAGGATACTGTCGATTTGGCATCTCCCGACTGGCCGGGGATCCGACCAATCTCGACCTGGTAGTCGTGCTCGCTGCCTAGCCAGGCAGCGCCATCCGCGTAATGCTCTTTCTTCCAGATGGGCACGATCTCCTTGATCCGCTCGATGGCGTACCGGCAAGCCTCGAATGCCCCTTCGCGGTGCGCCGAGGCAACGCTGATGACGACGCTGGCCTCCCCAACCGCTAGGGATCCTACGCGGTGGGTAATGGCAACGTGATCGATTCCCCAGCGTTCCCTAATCTCGTCCCCGATCTGCGCCATGGTGAGCTCGGCCGCCGGCGCGTATGCCTCATATTCGAGGTGCGTAACCTTTCGACCACGGCCGTGGTCTCGCACAGTGCCGATGAACGTCGCGATCGCGCCCGCCCCCGGATGTGCAACCAACGATTCCGTTAGTCGGGGATCGAGGGCGTCCGACTGAACAGCAAACCGTCGCTGAGCACCGCCACTCACGGGAGGGATCAGCGCCAACTCATCCCCGTCACGAAGCACATGATCGTTCGTCACATAGGTCTTGTTGACCATCACCATGGTCACCGGTCTCATGCGTTCAAGGCGAGGATATTCACGTGTCAGCTCGTCAAAAACATCGCCGGCGGTGGAGCCAACGGGTAGCTGCCGGCGCTCTGCGGAGCGGCCGACGATCTCACGGATGACGGCAAAGAACCGGATGTCGATGTCCACGTATGCGTCTAGAAATCGTTGAGGTGAACCTTGAGTCGCTTCAGCAGCGCCTGCGCGGCGACCCGGTTGCCTTCGGCCACTGTGCGAAAAACCGTCGCCGCGTCAGCGTCACCCGCTTGCTCGGCGTCCCCGGCGTACTCCATCATCTTCTCCACGCCCTGGAGCAGATTACCCACGGTCTGGATGATGTCGTAGACGACGTTGGGTACGCCGTACTTCATCTCACCCGGTTCCATAACGGATCCTTTCCAAACAGCCGCACGTTTGCGACATGACAAGACTCCGTGACGACGACCCCCACGAGTCGATGGTACCAGCAACGCCAGGGGCCGGTAACCGCCGAGGGCGCGGGAGACGGACGCGTGCTCCCGTCAACGATCTAATTGATTGTTCTCGGTTTCTAGCGGCCCGACAAGAATGGCCTCTAAGTGCGATCCCGCGAGAATTGGATCCTCGCCGGGTGGAACTGGGATCAGCGCGTTAGCGCCAACCAGGGACGCCAGTCGAGACGACGCCTGCGGTCCGGTGGTCGATGCCCTCAAGTGGCCCTCGGAATCGACGCGAGCAATGGCCCTTTGAAACTCAATGCGATCGGACGGCCGGAGGCGATGATCGAGCTGAACTCGGGCACGGGGACGATCGATCGCGGATGCTCCGAGCATGGTGCGCAACGCGGGCCGGATGAAAATCTCGAAGCCGACGAGGGCGGACACCGGATTACCCGGCAAACTGAATATCAAGGTATCGCCTGACGTAGCAAAGTTGAACGGTTTCCCCGGCTTCATGAACACGCGCCGGAAATGGACGTCGGCGAGCTCGGAAAGCAACGGCTTTACCAGATCGAGATCACCCATCGAGACCCCGCCACTCGTGATGACGACGTCGCTCTTCGCAATACGATCGATCAGCGATGACCTCAGCGCGGGCGCGTCGTCGGGGCCATGGCCCGTCCAGATAACATCGGCTCCGACTTCCTCAAGGGCCGCAATCAGGCTGAAACGATTTGCGTCCCGGATCTGCCCGGGGCCAGGCGTCTCACCCGGCTCGACGAGTTCGTTCCCAGTCGACAAGACGCTCACTCTGGGTCGTCGCACCACTTCCACGGGATCGACACCCAAGCTGGCCAGGAGACCCATTTCAGCGGCGCCGAGGGTACTTCCACGCTCCAGCACCACCGATCCCCTTGCCAAGTCGACGCCGATCGGTCGGATATTCTCACCAGGCTCGACTCGCTCCCGGTGGACGATCACATGCTCGTCCGCGGTCTCGGTCGCCTCGACCGGCACCACCGCGTTCGCTCCCGATGGCACCGGCGCGCCGGTCGTTATCCAAGCGGCGGTGCCGAGACTCACCTCGAGGTCCGCGACGTAACCGGCCGATTGCCGGCCCACGATCTCTCGCCAGGGCGATGGGTCGTCCGCGACGACCGCATATCCGTCCATGGTCGCCGCCGGGAATGGTGGCTGATCTTCGGCGGCCACTAGATCAGTGGAGAGCACGCGCCACGCTGCCTCACGCAGCGGAATCTGCTCCGCCGGCATGCGCCGGAGGTACCGGAATATCGTCGCCTTTGCTTCGTCGGGATGAATCATCCGATCGGGATCAACAACAGTCGACACGCTTCTGATTCTTGCCTCCGAGCTCATTCTCTTCCTGCAACGAGATTCCTTCCCCAATGGTACCCGTGAGGTGCGTGGACAAAGCGCGCTACTTCACGCTACTCGAAGCCTCACCGCCTTGTTGGCAGGATCGGCGGCGGGTTCGTTGACTCCGAGCCGACATTTCTCTACAGTTGCGACACTCGAGTGACCAAGGAACTGGGAACGATCCCTGAAAGCATCAACTGAAATGTCACCCAGACGCTCGCTTGCAGCTGAACGAGCGCCAGTCGATCCACCAACGTTTACTGTCGCGGACCCAGTCTCGGCAGCCTCACCGGCAAAAGACGGGTTGCCGGCGGAGATCTCTGCTGCCCTAGACACGCTCCTCGAGACGGTCGGCAAGACAGCTTCGCCGGCGAGCATCGGCCTGATCACGCGAGCCGCAGAGCTTGCCATCAATGCCCACAGCGGGGATATGCGGCGATCCGGTGAGCCCTACTCCGTGCACCCAATCGCTGTGGCAACGATTCTGGCGGGGATGCAACTCGACGCCGAGACGATCGCCGGGGCTTTGCTCCATGACGTTATCGAGGACACGCCGGTTACGCTGGAGCGGGTTGAATCTGAATTCGGCGGGCGAGTGGCGCGGCTGGTCGATGGAGTTACCAAGCTCGGCCGCATACCGTGGACAGCTGACGAGGGAGAGGGGGCCGGTTCGCGGGAGAACGCGCAGCAGGCGGAGAACCTGCGCAAGATGTTCCTCGCCATGGTCGACGACATCGGAGTGGTTCTCATCAAGCTGGCTGACCGACTGCACAACATGCGCACCCTTGATGCCCTGCCGACTGCGAAACAAACCCGCATCGCTCAGCAGACCTTGGAGATCTACGCGCCACTGGCGAACAGACTTGGCATCTGGCAATTCAAATCCGAGCTCGAAGATCGCGCCTTCCGAGTCATCAATCCGGAGGCATACCACGCCCTGACGCGTGAATTCGAAAAGCGAGCCCGCGACTCGACCCCGTTCATCGAAGAGGTCAAGGTCGAGTTGTTGGACGCACTGCGCGAGGCCGGAATCGAAGCGGAGATCACCGGTCGCACCAAGCACATTTACTCGATCTACCGCAAGATGCTGTCTAAAGGCCGGTCGATCGACGAAATCTATGACGTCAATGGACTCCGCATCCTCGTGAACGACCGTCAGGATTGCTACGGCGCACTCGGTGTCGTCCACGCCCGGTGGCACCCACTCCCTGGTGAATTCGACGACTACATCGCCACCCCCAAGGACAGCATGTATCAGTCCCTTCACACCGCAGTCGTTGGCCCGGGTGGTCATCCGGTCGAAATTCAGATCCGCAGCTGGGAGATGCACCGCACGGCCGAACATGGCGTCGCGGCCCACTGGCGTTACAAGGAAGGGAGCCGCGCCGACGCGCGCATCGAAGCCAAAGTGGCGTGGTTACGGCAGCTCATGGAGTGGCGTGATCAGGTAGCGGATGCCGAAGAGTTCGTCGAGTCGATGAAGTCCGACGTTTTCAAGGAGCAGATCTACGTCTTCACACCGGCCGGGGACATCATCGAGCTCCCTGCTGGCGCAACGCCCGTCGACTTTGCCTACCGCATTCACACCGAAGTCGGCCATCAGTGCGTTGGCGCCAAAGTCAATGACCAACTGGTTCCGCTCGATTATCGGCTGCAAAACGGCCAGGTGGTGAGAATCCTGACCAGCCGCGCAAAGAATGGACCAAATCGCGACTGGCTTCTGTCGTCATCCGAATACGTCACGACCGCCTCCGCCCGAGAGAAAATCCGCCGCTGGTTCCGCAGCCAGGAACGTGACGAGAATATCGCGCATGGCCGCGAGATTCTGGAACGAGAGCTACGCCGGCTCAATGTCGAGCTCAAGCCAGAAGAATTGCTGAAGGCATTTCCCCAATATCCAAAGTTCGACGACCTGCTAGCCGCCATTGGCTACGGCGCGATCTCTCCGCAGAGAATCGCGGTCCGACTTGCACAGCAGGGCGAACAGGAAGTGCTCATCCCAGCCACGAATATTCAAGTCCCGCGCACGCCGCCTCGCTTGCAAGTGATGGGAGTTGGCGACCTCTTGACGAACTTGGCGACATGTTGCCGACCGGTGAATGGCGATGCCATCGTCGGGTTCGTCACACGCGGCAGGGGGATCACCGTCCACCGGGTGGACTGCCCGAACATGGTCAACGTGACCGAGCCGGAGCGATTAGTGCCGGTCACCTGGGGTGACCACGGCGAGGCAACATTCCCGGTCACGGTTCAGATCAAGGCTTGGGACCGCGTGGGACTTCTGAAGGACGTCAGCACGGTGCTGGCCGATGAACGTGTCAATATCGTCAGCGTCCTCACCACAACGCACGACGACCGGACCGTGACGCTCTACGCCACGGTGGAGGTTGAGGGCGTCGGTCAACTCAGCACCATCCTGCAAAAGCTCGAAGGCGTGCGCGAGGTCTACGAGGTACGCCGCGAGACGAGCACCGGCGCGGCTCGGTCTGCCGCCCTCTAGCCGATGGGCGCCTTAGAGCAGTCAAGTGCAGGTCAGATCCTCGCGATGGGCGAGATCCTGGTCGATTTCATCGTCGTTGATGGAGCGACGACACTGAGATCGGCGAACACGTTCGTCGCGCGTTCCGGTGGCGCCCCCGCGAACGCATCCGTGGCGGTGGCGCGGCTCGGTCTTGCCAGCGCGTTTTGCGGCATCGTCGGCGACGATGAATTCGGTTCGCGGCTTCAAGCCGAGCTAGCCGCGGAGGGAGTCGATACGTCGCGTCTGCGACAAAGCGGGGACGCGGCAACAACGTTGGCCTTTGCCTGGAGAGATCCCACTGGCGACGGCCACTTTTGGCTCTTGCGCGGCGCCGACGCACTGTTAGCTGAAGCAGACGTGCGTACCGCGGGCATCGCCAGCCTGACCGCGCTGGTAGTCGGATCGGTCGCGCTGTCCGCTCAGCCGACGCGAAGTGCGATCGAGCAAGCCGTCAGCCTGGCACACCAAACCGATGTACCCGTCGTCTTCGATGTCAATCTAAGACCTACGCTCTGGTCCAATCTCGCTGACGCCCGCCCACCATGCGAGGAAGTGGCGCGGCACAGTCGTCTTGTCAAGCTCAGTCTCGACGATGCGAAAGGGCTATACGGAGCAGACATCGCTCCCGATGACGCGATCCAGACGCTTCTATCGTTGGGACCAACCACAGTTGTCCTTACGGACGGCGAGCGAGGCTGCTGGTTCAGCTCCAGTTCCTCGGTCACGTTCGTGCCCGCATATCCCGTCGATGCCGTCGAGCCAACTGGCGCCGGAGACGCGTTCACCGCCGCGATCATCGCCCGGTCCGTGGCTTCTGGGTGGGCTCCCCTCTCAGTCGAAGACGTGCGCTATGCCACCGCCGCCGGCGCCCTGGCGACAACCCGACCGGGGGCTTGGGACGGGTTACCGAACCGAGCACAGCTCGACGCGTTTCTTGCTCGCCAGTGAGCGTTCGGCAGCGACGGTCGCGATGAAAGCCCGCAAACCAACTTCTCCGGCTTGGTGATGCCGTCGCCGTCGGATCCGATCGCGTTCTCCCTCTTTGGCATCGACGTGCGCTGGTACGCCTTGTTCATGCTCGCGGGTGTCGTCGCCGGAGTGTTCCTCACTCGTGTGCTTGCCGGCCGGATTGGACTGGACCCCGACTGGGTGATCGACGCCACTCCCTGGGTCGTGCTCTTCTCGATCGTTGGCGCAAGGTTCTATTATGTCGCGTTACGCGCCGACCACTTTGCCTCGCACCCGGTAGAGGCGATCAATATCCGACTCGGCGGACTCTCGTTCCATGGCGCTCTGATCGCGGGCACCATCGCCTTCGCAGTTTTATGCCGTCGCGCGCACCAGCCATTCCTCCACTGGACGGACGCCGTCGTCCCGGGCGTCGCACTGGCTCAGGCGATCGGTCGCTGGGGCAACTGGGCCAATCAAGAGGCGTTCGGGACACCAACCACGGCCCCCTGGGGTCTCTGGATCGACCCCGAGCGAAGACCAGCGGAGTTCGCGGGCGTCGAACGGTTTCATCCCACATTCCTCTATGAGTCAATCTTCAACCTGGCGAACGCGGCCCTGCTCTCCTGGGTCGCCCTGCGCATACCTGGGTCCGCGCGGTTGCGTCATGGCGATGTTCTGGCCCTCTATTTGATCAACTACGGTGTGGCGAGGTTCTTGATAGAGCGGATTCGCACGGACAGCCTCTATCTCGGTCCGCTTCCCGCCGCCTATTGGATGAGTTGGGGACTTATTGCGGTTGGCCTCGCCCTGTTGATCGTTCTTCGACGGGCACGTTCGCCGCAGACCGACCCGCACCCAACATTCGGCGAAAGCGCGCCCTGATTGACAGACCACGCGTGCCTTGCTAACCTCCCGCGACCCTAACCGCCGCCTCGCAATGACGGCAACCGATAGTCGCGGGTCCACGTCCGCGGGCACTCGAGACGGGATGGTGGCTGTGCATCGACGCTTCGTGCTCTTGGTCTCACTGATCTCTGTGGCCCTGGGAGCTGCCGCCTGCGGCCGGGCAACTGAAGATCAGATCAATCAAGCATTAGGCATCACACCGACGGCGACGCAGAGTGCCGAGCAGGTCGCGGCCGCGACGGAGGCCGCCAGCGCAACCGTAGCGGCCCGGCAACTGGCCGCTACCTCACCAGAAGCGGGCGCTCTAGGCGACGTCACTCAAGGAAGTCGCCAGTTCCAGACCTGGTGCAGCGGGTGTCATGGACCGGGCGGCCAGGGACCCGACATTCGGTCGCCGGGAAGTCCCGGGGAGACAGTCACGGCCGAGTCGCTCCTGGCACTCGTGCGCGAGGGCGTCGGCCATCCCGAACCGCCTAATCCACCCGGCGTCTATCGCACAACCGAGATCAGCGACAAGCAGGTAGCCGATCTTGCCGCATATCTGCGAGATCAATCCGCCGAATAGCGCAGCACGGCTTAGGGCGCAGACTGCGTCTGACTAACC
This sequence comes from Thermomicrobiales bacterium, assembly GCA_036280495.1. Classification (GTDB taxonomy): domain Bacteria; phylum Chloroflexota; class Chloroflexia; order Thermomicrobiales; family UBA6265; genus JACCXM01. The sequence goes on from DASUQU010000163.1 coordinate 9,963, forward strand.
AGTTTGCCCCACGACGAGTGATTCCTTGATCGCCAGAATCTGCGCTCGCAACGACGCATCTGACGCCAACGACCGCTCGATCTGCTTGATCCCGTGCAGCACTGTCGTGTGATCGCGCCCACCGAGCTCGCCGCCAATCTCGAGCAGTGAGGCATCCGTCTCAGCCCGCAACAGATACATCGCCACCTGTCGGGGCAGCACGATCTCCTTCGTGCGCGACTTGCCGGTCAACTCGCGGCGACCAACGCCGAAATGACGCAAAACCGCACCCACTACCTCATCACGAGTGACCCTCGTGCGCCGCACAGGGCCGCTCTCGAGGAGTGCTTCCATGGCAAGCTCGAGCGTCATCGGTTCGCCGGTCAACTGCGACCTCGCGACCACGGCGTTGAGCGCGCCCTCCAGTTCCCGGATGTTCTTCTGGTCCTTCTGCGCAATGTACTCGGCCACATCGGCTGGTAGGTCGAGCTTCAGTTCCTCTGCCTTCATGCGCAGGATGGCAGTCCGCATCTCGTAGTCGGGCAGTTGAACATCGGCGATCAAACCGCCCTCAAAGCGCGAACGCAAGCGCTCTTCGAGGGCCGAGATGGCTTTCGGCGGTTTGTCGCTGGAGATGATCACCTGCTTGCCACTCTGATAGAGCGCATTGAAGGTGTGAAAGAACTCCTCCTGCGTGCTCTCCTTGCCGGCGATGAACTGAATGTCATCGATCATCAAGACGTCGGTTTCCCGGTATCGAGCGCGAAAGTCGTCGGTCCGCTGCTGCCGGATCGAAGCGATCAGATCGTTCGTGAACTTTTCAGAGGTCACATACGAAACCTGCAGAACTGGTGAGAGTTCGAGCGCGCGGTGACCAATGGCGTGCAGGAGATGCGTCTTGCCAAGACCGACGCCGCCGTAGATGAAAAGCGGGTTGAATTTCCCCCCGGGATGCTCCGCTACCGAAACCGATGCCGCGTGAGCAAACCGGTTCGCGGATCCGACAACGTAGGTGCGAAATACGTACTTGGGGTTCAGTCCGTGTCCCCGAGCCGGCGCCAGTGGCATTTGTCTCGGCCGGTCGCGCTCGAGCGCCGGCTCGGCGCTCGAGGCTTGCCCGGGGCGCTTCTGACCGCGACGCTGCTGGTCCCAACCATTGTCAGGCCGTCGTCCCCGGTTTTCAGTGGCTCCTTCGTCGCTGGTCGGGCGCAGTCGACTTTCTGCCTTAAACGAGGCGGTCACCGGCCGTCCGACGCGCTTGGAAAGAGACCGCTCAATGTCGCGCGCAAATCTGCGATGCAGCGTCTCTGCCGTCACTCGATCCCCGACTTCGACTGTTGCGACGTCCGCCTCAAAATCGGAGAGCCGCGTGTTGCGCAACCACTCGAAAGCAGACGCGGGGACGGTCTGCTGAAGGTCAGCCAGAACCGCGCGCCATAGCAGGCGAGCATCGACCTGAACTTGTGCGCTCGGGTCTCCTCGGTTCACCCCCATCCCCCGGTGTTCGTGCGATCTGTACGGACACCTCTCGCGATCGTAGCACCGCCCGTGTAGGGATGCAACCGCAGAGCACGCATGGGCACCCGAGTGCCGGAGTACGGAAGTTCGCGTAGAGTTTGGTTATGACGAGGGCAGAGAAGTCTAGGACCAACCTGAGAGAGGAGAATTGAGCGTGGAGGTAACCTTCGACACTGGAGAACCGGCGAAGGTGATCGCCGACGCATTGGTCCTCCCGGTTGCGTCCGGCGACGGCCTGCCCGTCTGGTCAGTGTTGGCGAAGGAGTTGGATGCCGCGCTCTCCGGCGAGCTTTCGAGTCTGGCGGCTGATGCCCGCTTCAGTGGCAAGGCAGCGACTACGCTGGTCGTTCCCACGCTGGGGCGGATTCCTAGTCGGCGCATTATCTTCGCTGGCCTCGGCTCGGCGGAAAACCTGAGTGAGGCGACCGTACTGCGAATGGCGGGCACCGCGGTCCGAGCCGCTCGCGACGCTGGTGCCCGCCGCGTCGCAATTGCGGTCCCAGATGCCGGGACCGGCATCGATTCTCTGACCGCATTGGAGGCCGCCGCCCTCGGTGTTTCACTCGCGCTCTATCGCTTTGATCACTACCGAGGAGAGGCTGCCCCTGAGTCGGCAAATGGTCGGGATGTTGAATCGGTGCAATTTGTCGATAACGAGATATCGACGGCCAACGCCGAACAAGCCCTGAGACGTGCCAGTGTCGTTGCCCGGGCCGTCAACCTCGCGCGTGATCTCGGCAACGAACCCGCTTCGACGTTGACCCCCCACGAGTTTGCCAATCGTGCCGAGGAGGTGGCTCAGCAATCCCGTCTCGAGATCGAGGTGCTGGATCCCGCAAAACTCGCCAAAATCGGCGCCGCGGCTACTCTGGCCGTTGGCGGCGGCAGCGTAAACCCGCCACGTCTTATTCGGTTGCGCTATCGACCGACCGACATTTCGCCCGGAACTCACGTCGTGGGTCTGGTCGGCAAGGCGATCACGTTCGACACCGGTGGCTACTCAATCAAGCCCTACGAGGGCATGCTCGAGATGAAGGGAGACATGGCCGGCGGAGCCGCCGTTCTTGGCGCAATGTCGGCGCTGCGAGACCTCGGTTGCACAGTTCCCGTGGAGGCCACGATCTGTGCCGCCGAAAACATGATCTCCGGGACGGCCTTCCGACCCGGTGATGTGATCAAAGGGATGAACGGCGTCACGATGGAAATTCTGTCAACCGACGCCGAGGGCAGGTTGGTTCTTGCCGACGGACTTGTCGATACCGCCCGCCGCGGCGCGACAGAGCTGATCGACCTGGCAACCCTTACCGGCGCGGCCGTCGTCGCGCTCGGCAATGGCACGACGGCCCTCTTCGCGACCGACGACAGACTTGCGGCAGGACTGCTCGATTCGGCCGAAAGATCCGGCGAGCGGATGTGGCGGATGCCCCTCATCGACGAGCTGGAGCGCAAGATCGAGGGCCACGTCGGCGACATCAAGAACACCGGCGGTCGCTCCGGCGGCGCGATCACGGCCGCGCTCTTTCTGAAGCACTTCAGCGAGGGTCTGCCCTGGGCACACCTCGACATCGCGGGATCCTCGCGCCAGGAGAAAGCGAGTGCGATCGGTCCGAAGGGCGCCACCGGCGTCGGTGTCAGGACCTTGCTCCGTTATCTCACAGCCGGCAACGGGTGACCGCACACTGGCGCTCACGGGCTCAGAGTTCGGCGCGGAAGATGATCCAGGCGCTAGGCAGGGTCAAAAGGATGGTCAGGATCATGACGACGGCGAATGAGGTCCGTTCTTGCCGGTAGCCGCTCTTGGTGAAGTCGATCGTCATGATACGGATGCCATTGAGGGTGTGATAAACGACCGCACCCACGAGCAGGACCTCCATCGGCAGCAAAACCGGATGGGCATAAAACTCTACCGAGGCGTCATAGATGGCACTTCCGAGTCCGATCAGCGATATATCGATGATGTGCACCAGCAGGAAGAAGAGGATACCGATGCCGCTGGCGCGATGCAGCACCCACGCGTATTGCCCGGATCCACCGCTATAGATGGGCGCCCGGCCCTGGAAAAGCGACCGGAGGCCCCAGATCATTAGCAACGCGATCGAAACGTAGGTCACCAGCGCGAAAACATAGAGTGACAGGCCGATCGTTTCGGCGATCCATAGCGCGTCTGCCAGCGGTCCACTGTTTGCCGCGGCGGCATCGGCATCGAAGGCGAAGATGCTGACCGTGCCTAGCGCGAGAAATACGAAGCCGATGATCCACATCACCCCTTGCGCAATCGTGCGCGCAGATGGCAAGCGAAGGTAGTCCTGGATCGAGTAGCGAAGTCCCAAAACGCCGTGCCACAGTGCCGCCATTAGCAGGAGCCAATCAAACGTCCGCCAGTAGGGGTTGGCCCAGCGAGCCGTGACGAACGCGAAGGTAGTCTCCGAGGGAACGTTCAGATAGTGCGTGATGACAATATGGCCGCCGGCCAGAACGATGAGGATCGCGCCCGAGAGGCGCATGAAATACCAGATCAGCCGGTCGGCTCCTGGTACCGTAATTCCCGCACTACCTACTGGACGACTTCCCGCCGCAGACGCCACCAAGCCGACCTTTCGCTCATTACGACAGCAACCCCTGCCGCCGGTTCCCTTTGCTGGCTATTGTACGCAGCGGTTCATTACCAGCCGTACACCGATACTTGCGTCTCCACCAGTCAATCCGCCTCGTCCGCCACGGCGGTCGCCGCTGTCTCCCCGTCCCGATTCCAGACGCCCGAGCGGCCCCCGACTTTCGACTGCAGCTGAATGGCCTCGATCGTCATTCCCCGGTCAACCGCCTTGAGCATGTCGTAAATCGTCAGCGCGGCGGTCGCTACCGCAGTGAGTGCCTCCATCTCGACCCCGGTGCGGCCGCGCGTCGCCACCGTTGCCTCGACACGAACCTCGTCCTGCTGCAACTCGAACGAAACATCGATTCGAGTCAACATCAGCGGGTGGCACATAGGGATCAGATCGGCTGTTCTCTTGGCGCCCATCACCGCGGCAACCTGAGCCACAGCAAGGACGTCCCCTTTCGTGGCGCGGCCAGTACGGATGAGATCGACCGTCGCACCCGCCATGCGCACCCGGCCGGATGCAACGGCTACCCGGTCCGTCTCCGGTTTCTCACCCACGTCAACCATACGCGCCCGGCCGGCTCGATCGAAATGAGTCAGCGCCTCCCGGTCTCCTGCCTGGGACTCTTGCCTGGACATCGAGCACTCCTCTTCGTTCGGATTGCTTGGGGCTGCGTACATCCCCCATTCTTGGCAAGATACGGCAATCGAACGATCAACGCGGAGGACGGCATTGGTGGAGACAGTACCTGGAACAACTCTCGATCATGTTCTAACCGCTGTCGACGAGCGGGCAGACGAAATTGTCGAGTTCGCGGCGGAGCTTATCCGGCAGCCATCGATCAATCCCGACCTGGAGCCCAACGACCTGGCCGAACGACCGGCTCAGGAGTGGTTGCGGGACCAATTTCAGCAGTCCGAGGCCTTCGACACTGTGGATAGCTGGGAGGTCGCGGAGCGCCGGCCCAACGTCGTCGCGGTCCGCAAGGGATCGGGCGCCGGCCGCTCATTGACCTGGTCGGCGCACACGGACGTCGTGCCAGTGACGCCGGAGCAGGCCGAGCAGTGGAGTGGCGCCGGGCCGTTCTCAGGTGAAGTGCGGGACGGCAAGTTGTGGGGCCGCGGCGCCTCCGACATGAAAGGTGCCATCGCCGCGTACACCATGGCTACGCGCATCCTCCACGACACCGGTGTCCAGCTACGAGGCGACGTGATCCTTTCCCAGGCGTGCGGTGAAGAGTCCGGGCGGCGCGACATTGGGTGTAACACGATCCTGGAGAGAGGGTATCGCTCGGATCTGGCCATTTTTCCTGAGATCTCGAATTTTCGGATCTATCCAACGGCCAAAGGTGAGCTCTATTTCCGGCTGACTGTCCCTGGGAAGTCGACCCACATCTGCAATCGCAATCAAGTCGCGCAAGCCCTCCCGCATGGCGTCGAGCGACCGGGAGTGAGTGCGATCGATAACATGCTCAAGTATCAGCTGGCTTTGCTCGAGCTAGAACGCCAGTGGCTCCTCTGGCGCACCAATCCAAACGTTGAGCCCGGCGGCATGTTCATCAACATCAACACCATTCAGGCGGGAACCTCGATCACCTCGATCCCTGACTCGTGCGAGGCGACGGGTTCGCTCCTGTTCTACCCCGACCTCACCGCAAACGAGGTCATGGCCGAGATCCGCGCGACCATTGACCGTGTCACCGCGGGCGATTACTGGCTCCGCGACCATCCTCCGGTGCTCGACTTGCCTCTCGATGCCGAATCCGCGGCCCCGTGGGTCAAGGAGCCGGTGAACATGCCATTCGACCACCCGGGTGTAGCGACGATCTCCGGAGTCATGAAGGTCGTCTCGGGTCGCGACTCGGTTGTCGAGACGGCACCATTCGTCTGCGACGCCAACTTCTGGTTCCCCCTCGGACAGCCCTCCCTGATCTTTGGCATAGGCGACCCGAGGTGGGGCACCCACGGTACGAACGAGTTTTTGCCGGTCGCCGACCTCATCGAGGCAACGAAGGTCTTCGCGGGCGTGACTATGGCTTGGTGCGGCGTTGAGGAGTCAGCGTGAGTCGGCGGCCGCATTCGGGGACCAGTTTGCGGGGGCGCGAGCGCTCCAGCGCTGGCCGTCGTGCCGGCAGTCGACAGGGAGACCAAAGCATGCCGACAGGTTCGCACTCGTCAGCGTGGATTGGATAGCGCCGGCGGCAAGCGCTTGCCCTTCTCGCAACAGAATCGCGTGCGTCGACGAGGCTGGAACTTCTTCCAGGTGGTGCGTCACAAGCACGGAAGTCAAATCGGGCCTCTCTTCACTGAGGCGGTCGAGCGCAGCGATCAATGCCTCGCGGGCGGCCAGATCCAGACCGACGGCCGGCTCGTCAAGCAACAGCATCCGCGGCTCCGCGATCAGCGCGCGGGCGATGCGAATCCGGCCCCGTTCTCCCTGTGAGCAGGTCGCGATCTCGCGATCGGCTAGGTATGCACATCCCAGCAGCGCCAAGAGCTCCCGGGCCCGGTCTCGGTCTTCGCTGGAATAGGTCCACCACAGCGGTCGTAGCGTCGATCC
>DASUQU010000164.1:0-2893 GCA_036280495.1 Thermomicrobiales bacterium
GTTAAACCGGCGACTGCGAAGGCATAGAGGACGCCGGCGAACGCGAACACGAGCAGCACTGTCCATAACGGTACCAGCACGTCCCAGCGGTCTGTCCGTCCGCCGTAGAACGAGAGATTGGCGAGCAGCACGACGACGAACGGCAGGAACGGCAGGATCACTCCCCAGCCTCGCCACAGGTTGCGCCGCACTGCGCCAAGCGTCTCCCGCCAGTCAGGTCGAGCAACGGCGCGGCGCGGGTCGGCCATCGCGGCGAGCGTCACCGTGGCTGCCGGCGCCGGAATCACCAGGCAGAGGCAGACCCACCATGCCAGCGTCAGCAGCATGAATGGCAGCAGACTTTCCAGTGTGTCCGTCAGGCCCCGCCCGACGAGCCGCAGAGTCCTCATCTTGCCTTCTTACGCGCCTGGTCGACCGCCAACACGGTACCAGCATGTCCCGCATCCATCCCAGCGGGCCGATACTTTCGCGACGCTCCGCGGTTCCTTAGCGGTGGGCACTTCAGCAGCCAAGCCACAAATTCCTCGGTCATGCTGTTCGCCTGTAGTGCTCCTGCGAATCGCCCCCCACATCCCGCGACGTTGACCGACTCCCCGCTGGTCCTAAACCGGCGGCACCATGCTGACGTGCGGAGCAGACTGCTACTGGCACATCGTTTGCTACCGATAGTGAAGCCGGGTCCGCAGGATAGCGTGCGCTCAGTTCGACTATTCGTATCCTCAGCGAAGCACTGCCTCGCCGCACGCTGTGGCAACGCTCTGGTCGACAGCCCCGACGCGGTCCGAGGCACGCCGATGCGATCCGCGAGGGGGTTCGCGATGGATGGTGAGGACACAGGGCCAACGATTCCCAGGCGCAGCCTGCTCAGGGGCGCGGCGCTCGGCGCCGCTGTCGTCACTGCCTCGGCCTTTGAACCAGTCGTGTCGCTCCTTGGGCGGCGCGCGGCTGCGCAAGAGGCGACAGAAGTCCGGATCACGGGAGCTCCGTCATCACCCGAAGAGTCGCGGCTGCTCGAGCAGGTGCTCCAGGATTTCGAGGCGAAGTTCCCCGACATCAGGGTCGTGTGGGAGCCGGTCCCCCAGCAGTACGCCGAGAAGCTGCAGACCGATTTGGCCGCCGGGACAGCCGCCGACGTCTTTTACGTCGACAGCCTCCTCGCTCCTGACCTCGCCGCCCGTGGCGTGCTGCTGCCGCTCGACGAGCCCATGGCCGCGGCCGGAGTCAGGGCCGACGACTTCTACGCCGGTCTGATCGAAGCATTCCAATGGGACGGGAGGACCTACGGCCTGCCGAAGGACTGGTCGAGCCTCGCCATGGTCTACGATCCTCAGGCGTTTGACAGGGCTGGGATATCGACCCCGCCGACGACGTGGGACGAGCTGCGATCAGTTGCGCAAACGCTATTGGACGCGACGGGTCAAGCGCCGATCATCCTGCCGCCCGATTTTGCCCGCTTCATCGTCTTCCTGTACCAGGGCGGCGGCACGGTCATTGGCGCTGACGGCAGCGTGGCCATCGATAGCCCCCAGACGCAGCAAGCGCTGGACTACTACTACGGCTTGTATGCAGACGGGCTGGCGGCGACCCCCGCCGACGTCGGCGCGCAGTGGCCCGGCGACGCGTTCGCGAAGGACCTGGGCATCATCGTCTTCGAAGGGAACTGGATGTTCCCCTTCCTGGAGGCGAGCGCGCCGGATAAGCAATTCCTTATCGCGGAGCTACCGGCCGGCCCTGCTGGCAAGGTGACGATGGGGTTCACGGTCTCGTACTCGATCAACGCCAAGACCACGGTGGCCGAACCGGCTTGGGAGCTGGTCAACTACCTAACGGGCCCCGAGGGCATGGCGAAGTGGACGGACCTCGGGCTGGCGATGCCGTCGCGTCCCGACCTCGCCGAGGCGTGGATCGCCAAGTATCCGGAGCGGGAGCCATACCTCGCGGGCGGCGCGTTCGCCAGACCGTGGCAGCTCGGACCGGGCGGGCAAGCGTTTTACCAGGACGCCAACGCGATCCTGGAGGCGGTCTTCGCCGGGCAGACAGAGATCCCTGACGCGGCCACCCAATTGGCCGAGAAGGCCGCGGCGGACATCAAGATCACCTAGGTCACCTCGTCTGGCGCCGGGAACGCCCCACCCGACGCGCTCCCCGTATCGCCGTTGGGACGGGAGGGAAGGATGGCCTCGCTCATCGCACCCCGCCGCCGCAACCCCATCGCGGCCGAAGACTCTCTGGCCGGTTGGGTCTTCGTGCTGCCGGCCCTCATCATCTTCATCGGGTTCATCTTTGGCCCAATCTGCTATGCATTCTGGCTCAGCTTCCACAACTGGAACGTGGTCACACCGGAGAAGCCATTCGTCGCACTCGACAACTACCGCAACCTCGTTGACAACGAGGATTTCCGCACCGCGCTGCGCAACACCATCTGGTATTCAGCCGGCGTCGTGCCCATCCAGACCGCAGCTGGGCTGATCCTGGCGGTGTTGGCGAATCGCAAGATCCGGGGCCGGACGTTTTTTCGCACGGCGTTCTACTTCCCCTCGATCAGCTCCTCGGTCGTCATCTCCATCATCTTCCTCTGGCTCTACGCGAACAACGGCCTGATCAACTTCGTCCTCGGCACGCTCGGCTTGCCGACGCCCAGGCCGCCGTGGCTCCACAACCCCAGGGGCGTGTTCCAGATGGCGCTCGATGCAGTCGGCATCCACGACGTGTCGCCCTGGCTGGTCGGGCCTAGCATCGCGCTGCTCTCGATCATGCTCATGAATGTCTGGACCACGGCCGGCACGATGATGGTCATCTTCCTCGCCGGGCTGCAGGACATCCCGGTCGACGTCTACGAGTCCGCCGCCCTCGACGGCGCGACCCGGTGGCGCGTGTTCCGCGACATCACGCT
>DASUQU010000165.1:0-5886 GCA_036280495.1 Thermomicrobiales bacterium
TCGGCCGCGGTACAGGGCAAACACGAGGAGGTCCAGGATGTCGGAGGACGTTCGTAACGGGCAGAGCATCCTCGGGAATTTGGGCGCACACCAGTTCGACCGGCGGAAAATGCTGCGCACTGGTCTGCAAGTCGGCGCGGCACTCGGTGTGCCCGGGCTGGCCGGGCTAACAGTCATCGGCGGTCCCGGCGAGGCCATTGCGCAGGATGATCCGACGATCGATCCCAACGCTCCCGAGTGGGAGCCGTCGGCCGAGCCACGCTCGCCGCGCAAGTACCGTTGGGAGCCGCTGGCCGAAGGTCAAAGTGCGACGCCTACAGGCCTGCAGGTCCGCACCATCGGTCTCGGCGTCTCGGTTCAGGATCGTTTCCTGAACGAGTTCGAACGCCGGACGGGGCACTCTACCAGCGGCAAGGTGACGACGCTGACGGCGATGATCACCGAGTGGCTGGCAGGCGGCGCCCAGAGCTACGATACGAACGAGACGAATGCCAATCGCAATGCGGCGCTGTGGGATACCGGCCTGCTGCAACCGATTCCGGTGGAGCAAGTCATCCCCTGGCAGTACGCGCGCGACACCTACACCAGCAAGGAAGCGCTAGGCTACGATCCGGTCAGCGGGTACCCGCTGGTCGAAGTCTGGGTCGACCCGGACAACCAGACCGAGTTCAAGCTGGTGCCTCAGTTTTACAACTGCGACTCGATTGGCTATCGCTACGATCTCATTGGCGAAGACATCACCAGTTGGGGCGCGCTGCTCGACGAGAAGTATGCGGGCAAAGTCGCCATTCTCAACGACAGCCTGTTGACGCCGGGATGGGCTGCCGGATACCTAAGCAAGTCGGGACAAATTGAGATTGCTCGCACCGACAACATGACGCATGAGGAACTCGACCAGGTCATCGACTTCCTCATCGAGAAGAAGCGGGCCGGTCAGTTCCGGGCCATCTGGGAGGACTACGGCCAATGCGTCAATCTTCTGGCGTCGGGTGAAGCGTGGATCACCGATGCCTGGAACCCGGTCGTCGAGGATGTGAAGAAGCAGGACGTCGTTTGCAAGTACGCTTTCCCGGAAGAGGGATTCACCGCCTGGTACCACGGAATCGCGGTGCAGAAGGACACCCCCAATCTGGAGGCGGCGCTCGACTACATCAACTTCTGCCTCGAGGGATGGTGGGGATCGCAAGTCGCATTGCAGGGCTACTACTCCCCGACGACGACCTGCGACGTCTACCTGGAGACGACGCGCAATACGAGCGAAGACTTCACCGACTACGAGTGGTGGTATCAGGGCGGATCGAGCCCTGACCCGAAGGAAGGTTGGCCCCTTACCGGCCGTGACACCGGCGCGTACGACCGGCGCTGGGCAAACCTCATGCACTGGATGACCTGGCCGGACGACCCGGACTATTACGCGACGCGCTGGAACGACTTCCTCTCGGCGTAGAGGAGGCGGAGGGCGCACATAGGGGCACGGCATGCCGTGGCCAACCCCTCTCCCATTTCGATGGGAGAGGGGTTGGGGTAAGAGCTTCCCAGAAACGAGCGAGTCGACAATGGCGCAACTGACCGAACTGAGGCAGGTAGGCACCGCGCCGGAACAGGTCGAGCAGCGACGATCGACGCTGTCCGGGCAGATCGTGCGAGCGCTGCGAGGCAAACCGCGACTGATCACCGGCCTGCTCTTGCTGCCGGGAACGCTCTGGATGCTGCTCTTCGTCGGCACTGCCCTGGTCAGCATCGTCGTGTTCAGTTTTTGGACGTCCGGCTTCACAGGACTCAGACCGGAGTACACCCTCGCCAACTATGAGACGTTGCTCAAGCCGGGGTCATCCTTCTGGAGCATTGCCTTCTGGACGTTGCAGGTCGTCGTGATGCTGCTGATCGGGGTTATCGTGCTCGCCTACCCGGTCTCTTATGCGTTGTGGCGAGTAATCAAGAGCCCCTATTGGAAATCTGCGCTGCTGCTCCTCTTTATCGTTCCATTCTGGACGAGCTACCTGACGCGGACCATCACCTGGCTACCGATGTTCGGGCGAGAGGGGGTGGTCAATCAGGTGCTGATGGCCGCCCATCTCACTGAGGAGCCGGTCGAGTTTCTCCTCTACTCGAAGTTCGCGATGATGGTTGCTCTCTGGTTCCTCTTTATCGTCTTTATGATTGGGCCGATTTATTTCTCGATGCAGCGGATCGACGAGGATGTCATGTCGGCCGCCGCGGTCTATGGGGCAGGACCCTGGAAAACCTTCTTCCAGGTCGTCGTCCCGCTGACCCTCCCGGGGTTGATGGCGGGGTCACTGTTCGTCGTGGTTCTTGGTCTGGCTGAATTCTTCACCGAGCGCGCCATCGGCGGCGCCCAAAGTCCCATGCTGGCAGGGTTGATTCAGCGCCAGATCGATGTCTTCCAGTTCGCCGGGGCTGCGGCGGTCGCAGTCTCCCTCATCGTCATCACCCTGGTGGCCGTGAGCATTCTGCTCCGGTTCTTCGATATCCGGCGCATTTGAAGAGACGAGGAGCGCCATGCCGGACTGGCTGAAGAAGTTCGACGTTTCCAGCGGCGCATTTCGCATCTACATTGGTTTCATTCTGCTGATGCTCTACTTCCCGTTTCTGATCATGGCGGTCCTCTCGTTCCAGGGACCGCGCGGCGGGCATACCTTCCCCCTCAATGGGGTGAGCTCCTGGTGGTGGTGGAAACTCTTCCATCCGGGGCAACTGACCGAGTTTAGCGACGTCGGCGAGTTCCTGGGCAACTACCTGGGCGCGCTCGGGAGGTCGCTGTTGCTGGCCATCGTTGTCGCTATCATTTCGACCATTCTCGCTCTCATGGCCGCGCATGCGTTCCGCAAGCCGTTCCGGGGGTCGAGCGCGGTCTTCTACCTCTGGCTGCTCGGCATCATCGTTCCCGGCATCACCGTCAGCCTCGGGCTCTTCCTCGTGCTCAACCGGCTGGGGATCGTCCCGAACTGGACCACGAGCGGGCTCGGCGTCCATGTGATGTGGACGTTGCCCTTCTGCCTGATCATCTTCCTCATGGGGTTCAACCGCTTCGATCTCGACTTGGAAGATGCCGCCCTGGTCTTCGGCGCCAATCCCCTCCAGGCCTACTGGCACGTCACGCTGCCGGTGATGCAGCCGTTTGTCCTCAGCTCGCTCCTTTTCGGCTTCACGCTCTCGCTCGACGAGTTCCAGCGCAGCTTGCTCCTCACTGGCACGACATTGGACACGCAGACGCTGCCGGTCATGATCATGGCCTCTGTGACCACCCGCATCACGCCGACGCTTTACGCCCTCGGCACACTCACGACACTGCTTTCTTTCGCCGTGATCGCACTCTATATCTACTTCCTGGTTCGCGCCGAGCGGAAGACGGGCGCCACGGAGATTCTGGCGGTGGAGACGGAATGAGCGGCTCCGTCCTAACTCCACAGTCCCCACCGCCCTGCGTGCAGGGTGGGGAGAAACCCGACGGGCGTTTCCAGAATTCGCGGCATGTTTCACCCGGATGCCATCTCCCTGTCTGTCTTGCCGTCCCCTTTGCTACAGGGCCAACTGATGCTCTATGACCGTCCCATCTACCGACCCTTGGGCGACATGTTCGTCGACGTTGAGTTTGGCGATGAGTTGCATCTGGCGCTCAATTTCCGGGTGATCGGGCTCAATCTTTCGCTCGCCGACCGGCCGATCGCCGGCGTGACGGAGACGGTGCCGTCGAACCGGGCGCTGATGATCGCTTACGACTCGTCGATCATCCGGCAGGCGGCGCTGATCGACGCGTTGCGCGAGCGGGAGGAAGAGGCGACGAAGCTGCGGCGGGCTCCGTCTCGGCTGGTGACGATCCCCTTTTGGTACAACGACCCGTGGTCCGACGAGTGCGCAAGAGCTCACGGCGCGCCCAACAACATGGACTACCTGGCCGAGATCAATGACACGACGGTCGAAGGGGTGATCGCGGCCCACGCCGGCACCGCATGGTGGGTAACATCCGTTGGGTTCCAACCGGGGTGCTATCAGGCCTTGCCGCTCGATCCGACCTTCTCCATCTCGGCACCGAAGTACCCTCGCCCCCGGCAATGGACACCGGAGCGCATTCTCTGCCTGGCCGGCAAGATCACCTCGTTCTACCCAGTGCGCAGTCCCGGTGGCTACCAACTTCTGGGACGTACGCCGGTCGACCTCTACGACCCAGACCAGCGCAACAAGGTCTTCCGCGAAAGTCCGGTGTTGCCGATTGCTGGAGAGCGTCATCGTTATGTCCCGATCGGTGAAGTCGAGTACCACGAGATCCGCCAGGAGGTCGAACGCGGCGACTACCGCTATGACATCGCGGAAGGCGAGTACTCCCTCGACGAGTATCTTGCGCGGCTCGACTCGGCGCGAGCAGGGGTCGCTTGATGTTCGAGGTGATCAGCGGTGGCCCGCAGACGACGGTCCAGGATTTGGGTCGTCCCGGCTATCTCCACACCGGGATGCCGCCCTCCGGCGCCTTCGATAGCTTCTCGCTTCGGGTGGCGAATCTCCTCGTCGGCAACAGCCCAGGTGGTCGCTATCTCGTCGGCCGGGACCCAGGCGATGCTGGTCTCGAGATCCTGCTCCTTGGCTGTCGATTGCGCGCCGCCGAGGACCACGTAATAGCCGTTACCGGTGGCGACCTGATGCCCAAGCTGAACGGCGAGCCTTTGCCGATGTGGCGGGCAATCCTGGCACGCAAGGACGATGAGATCGCCTTCACCGCGCCGCGGGTCGGCGTGCGCGCCTACCTCGCCGTTGCGGGCGGGATCGACGTCGCCACGTTTCTCGGCAGCCGGGCGACGAACGTGCGCGCGGCGGTCGGCGGCATTGAAGGGCGTGGGTTGAAGGCTGGTGACCAGATCCGGGTCGGGGCGCCCGCGCAACCGGCCTCCGCGTTGGTGGGACGCTCCTGGCCCGAGGAGGCGCGTCCGACACAGGGCAACCCCTGGACCGTGCGTGTGGTGCTGGGTCCGCAGGATGCACTCTTTACACCGGAGAGTGTAGAGACCTTTCTCAACGTCGATTGGAAGCTCTCGCCTGTCTCCGATCGCATGGGGTGTCGCTATATCGGGCCGAAACTCGCCTTTCTTCCCCGCGCCGACTACTTGATCGAGCAGGCCGGCTCGGACCCCTCCAACATCGTGGACGACGGCACCCCTCTGGGGGGCATCCAGGTGCCGAGCGGTCTAGAACCAATCGTCATGGGCGCCGACGTGCCGAGCTTCGGTGGCTACGCGAAGATCGCAACGGTCATTAGCAGCGATATCGGTGTCGTCGGTCAGGGCAAGCCCGGTGATATCGTCCATTTCCGATCCGTCAGCGTTGCCGAGGCCGAAGAGATCGGGTTGGCAAGAGAAGCACTGCTCAGTGAGTCGACTGTCGTCGAGGTATGAGACTGGGAGTCCGAAGATCGTGGTGACCCAAATCAACATTAACTGCGACATGGGCGAAGGGTTTGGCCGTTGGACGCTCGGTGATGATGCTGGCATCCTGCCGCTGGTACCAACCGCGAATATCGCGACCGGGTTCCACGGTGGCGATCCGTCGATCATGCGCCGTGTCGTCGGACTGGCGCACGAGGTTGGCGCCGACATTGGCGCTCACGTTTCCCTACCCGACCTGCTCGGGTTCGGTCGCCGCCGGATCGAAGTCTCGCCAGAGGAATTGCAGGATTACGTTACCTATCAGATCGGGGCGCTTGGCGCGTTCGCCCGCGCCGCTGGCGCGGAGCTTACCCACGTCAAACCGCACGGCATCCTCTACAGCATGGCCGGGCAGGATCCGGCGATCGGACGTGCCCTCCTGACCGCGGTGCGCGACTACGACCCGAACCTCGTTGTCATCGTCGGCGGTGCGGAGACTCCGGCCCTCGCC
>DASUQU010000166.1:0-10905 GCA_036280495.1 Thermomicrobiales bacterium
CTCGCGTGCTGCCGCGGCTATGCGGCGCGCCAGAGCGGGAGACCCGGTCGATAGATCGACGAGGATCGTTCCCGAGCGAACGCGATCGAGGAGGCCATCTGGCCCGAAGTAGACCGATTCCACCGCGGTGGGATCCGCCAGGCTGGAGAGCACAATGTCCGCGGTCTCCGTCATGGCGCCCGGGTTCTCTGCCCACGTCGCGCCACGTTCGAGCAGATCGGCGGCCTTGTCCCGAGTGCGGTTCCAGACAACGGTCGGAAATCCGGCCTCCAGGATGTTCACGGCTATGGGGTGTCCCATCCGGCCCAGACCCGCGATGCCGACGGTGGGGCGCGTCTCCATACCGGTCTCCTTCTGCATGATGGTCCTTTCAAGGTGAGCGCGTCGACACAGAGAGCGTGTCATCCTGAGCCAGCAGGCGAAGGACCTCGTCTTCCCGGACGTAGGCGCAGTCTAACGAGATTCTTCGCAAGCTCAGAATGACACGCGTTGTTTGTCGCTAGGTCAGACGCGCCAGCGGTCGCGGAGCCGGTCGAAGATGACCGCGAGGATCAGAATGACCCCGATGGCCATGGTCTGGAAATACGACTCCATGCGGATGAGGTTCATGCCGTTAGTGAGGATGGTGATAAAGAGCGCACCTAGGACCGCCCCCATGATCCGCCCTTCGCCGCCCCGCAACGAGATACCACCGATCACCGCGGCCGTGATGGATTCGAGTGGGTACTGGCCCCCGAGATTCGGCTCGCCGGACGAGGTACGGGCGGTGAGGAGCAGTCCGGCAACGGCGGCGAGCAGGCTGCACATAACGTAGACCGAGGCAGTGTAGACCCCAACCGGAATGCCGGACAGGAAGGCAGCTTTCGTGTTGCCGCCGATGGCATAGAGATACCGTCCCCAGGAGGTCGAACCGACCAGGAAGAGCACGACAATCGTCGCCAGGACCGCGGCGTAGACAGGAACCGGGATCTCGAACCAGCGCCCGGTGCCGATCTCCCGGGTGAAGAGGGGTGGCATGCCGCTGACTGGCGATCCCCCGGTGTAGTACAGCGCAAAGCCGCTCCCGACCGACGCCATGCCGAGGGTCATGATGAATGGGGAGACGTTGAAGCGCGCAACACCGATGCCGTTGACGAGCCCAAAGATGACGCCAACCAGGAGACCAATTCCGACGCCGACGAGGACGGAAGACAATTCACTGTTTGGATTCGCGGCATAGTGGCTGGCCATATAGCGAGCCGAAACGACGCTCGTGACCGCGATGACCGCACCAACGGAGAGATCGAAGCCCCCGCTGATGAGGACCAGTGCCTGTCCGAGGGTGACGATGATCAAATACGTCGACTGGCGGAGGACGTTGGTCAGGTTCGCTGTGCCGTAGAAACGACTCTCCTGAGAAGCAAAGTAGAGGATCACCACGGCGAGAAGGATCGGCAGAATACCGACGGTAGAAAAGATCGACCGGGCGAGATCGGACAGCCGGTTTGCCCCTGCCGCTTCCCGCTCCATCGGCGCCGTTGTCATGAACACCGTCCCTCGCGTACGTCTGTCCACTTCCGTCCGATTCGGACCAGGTGGACGGAAGCTACGACCATGGAATCATGCTGCGTCGGCGTCGTGGTCAAAGAAGTTCGCCAGCACGGCCTCTTCCGTCAGTGCGGACCCGGTCAGCTTCGCCCGCACTTCACCCCGGTGCATGACATAGGCACGATTCGCCAGATGAAGCAGTTCAGGAAGATCGGAGGAGATCAGCAACACGGCCGCGCCGCGCTCGCACAATTCTTTCATGAACGCATAGATCTCGACCTTGGCTCCAACGTCGACACCGGTCGTCGGCTCGTCAAAGATGAAGACCTTGACATTCCGCGCCAGGCCCCGACCCAGCACGACCTTCTGTTGATTTCCACCGGAGAAATACGCGACCTCACGTTCGATATTGAGTGGGCGGAGGTTCAGCCGCTGGGCGATCGACCGCACGGTCCGGCCCTCTAGTCGGCGGCGAAGGAGGCCGAGCCGGCTGAACGTGGGCAGACCTAGCGCCGCTAGCGACATGTTCTCGCGGACGGGTCGCATGGCGACGAGACCCTCCTCGCGCCGGTCCGATGGGATGTAGATCACGCCGCGGTCGAGCATCCCGCGAGGTGTTGGATGCTGGACACCATCTCCCCCGATGGCGATGCTGCCGCTCGCGATTGGCTCCAGACCAAAGACGGCACGGCCGATCTCCGACTTGCCGGAGCCGACCAGTCCCGCCAGCCCAACGACCTCACCAGCGCGCACATCGATGGAGACGTTACGAACTCGGCCGTTGACCAGCGTCAGACCCGTGGCCTGGAGCATGACCGGCCCTGGTTGGTGATCGATCGTGGGGTACAAGGCGTCGACGGTGCGACCGGTCATCAACTCGACGAGGCGGGACTCCGAGACATCGCCCGCCGCCACCGTCGCTACCGCCCGGCCGTCGCGCAGGACAGTCACCCGGTCGGCGATGCGGCGAATCTCCTGGATGCGGTGCGTGATGTAGATGATGCCGAGTCCCTGCTCCTTCAGTCGCTCGATCAACGCGAAGAGGCGATTGGCCTCATTCTCCGTCAGTGACGCGGTTGGTTCATCGAGGATCAGAATCGACGGCTCACCCTGGATCGCTTTGGCGATCTCGACCATCTGCTGCTCGGCGCGCGACAACCTGCCGACCTGAGCTTTCGGGTCGAGGTGAAACTCCAGGAGGTCGAGCGTCTCTTTCGTACCACGGGCGATCGCTGCCTTGTCGAGGATGCCTGCGTGTTTGGGTTCGCGGCCCAGATAGAGGTTGTCCTGGACCGAAAGGGTCGGTACCAGGGAGAACTCCTGGAACACGGCGTTGATGCCGAATTGCCGCGCATGGTGGGGCGAGTGCAAGCGAAGCGGTTGCCCACGCAGCGTCATCGTCCCGTCGTCCGGGGGGAACGTGCCGGCGATGATGTTGATGAGCGTGCTCTTGCCGGCGCCATTTTCGCCGAAGAGGACGTGCACTTCGCCGGATTGCAGGTCGAAGTCGACTTCGCTCAGCGCCTGGACGCCGGGAAAGCGCTTGCCGATGGACGAGAGACGGAGAAGCTCGACGCGGCCAAGCTCGGCGGGCAGGGGCTGCACGTCTTCCACTACAGATGCACGTGCGAGTTGCACTGACGACCTATCTGCTGTTATCGCCCATGTGCCGTCGGGATTGAGGGGGTCGAGCAGGTGGCTCGGCCCCCTCGCGTGCGACGGATACCTATTCAGCCGCGACCGTGAACTCGGGCTGGTAGTCCTTTGGCGCGAACGTCGACTCCCACACGAATTCGGTCTCGAGATTTTCCGGGGTCATCATGGTGATCACAGGACCGGCCCGGTTGCTGGGCTCGAGCGTCTGGCCCTCGAGCAGGCGGATCGCCATGTCAACGGCCATGCGACCCTGAATGACGGTGTGATCGTTCGCCGAACCGGTCAGATCGCCGGCGGCAAGTCCGTCATACACCGGTGGGTTCTGATGGAAAGCGAGGATCTTGATCGAATCTTCGAGCCCGGCCTCACGCACCGCCTGCACCCCGGAGACAGCCGCTTGCGCGTTGCCGACGATGAAGTCGATATCTGGATTCGCCTGTAGCTCGTCCTCGATCAGCGCGAGTTGAATGTCGCGGCCGGTGTCGCCCCACTTGGTGGCGACGACCTCGATGTTGGTACCCTCAGTCGCGTCCAGGAATCCCTGATAGGCAGTGTCCGTCCATCCCGCCCCCTGCGGTCCGGGGAAGAAGGCGACCTGAATCGGCTCATCACCGGTGACCAGGTTCTCCTTCATATAGGTTCCGGTCACGTGCCCCATGTCGTAGAAACTGACCAGGGCGTGCGCGGAAACTTCCGGCGAGTTGACGCCGTTGACGAAGTCGATGACCGGGATGCCGCTGGCGACGATCTCTTCGACCTTGGCGTTGACACCCTCGGCGCTGATCGCGCCCAGGATGATCGCCTCGGCACCCTGCGCGACGCAGTCATCCATCTGACTCAGCTGCGTGTCGAGCTCGGTGTAGCCGCCGGCCTCCAGCAGCTGCATGGTGGCGCCGTCGCGGCGGATCTCCTCGGCGATGCCATAGTTGGCGCCGAGCCAGTAGGGATCCTTTAAGTGCGGGAACGAAACGCAGATGTTCCACGATTTGGTGATGGATGCCGGATCGATCGGCTCGTACATCGCCGGTTGCTTCTGATCGTCGACGACCCACTCGACCGGCCAGGTCCAGTTCTCGGCGGCCAGGTCTTCGGCGGAGCCGACCTGCGGCGTGGCCTCCTGGGCGAAACCGACTGACCCGGCGCTTCCCAGAAGCGTCGCAGCGCCGAACGCTGCCGCCAACGCCAATCCATAAATACCCCGCGAGCGCGACCGTATAGACATAGGGTTCCTCCCGTGTGTCCCGGACCAGCGACGATCACTACATGTCGAACATGAAAATCATCGGTGCGGGGCAGGTGCCTGTCAAGACGCAACGCGCTCCACGAGACCTTCTCCTTCGTACCCATTGCCGGGTGGTCGCGCCGGGGCGAAAAATCCGCGAGAATGGGACGAACGACAGGAGGAACCAGGGGAGGTGACAGTGGCTGAGCAAGCCAATGGACGGGCGAATGCGGCGCTCCTGGCGGAGACCCCGGCCCAGGACGGACGTCCCGGCGCGGTCTACCGTTCCGCGGGCGACCGTTTTCTACTGGTCGAATTCGGGCCGATGGAGCTCGATCTGACGCTGAACTTTCGCGTTCTAGGTCTCAATCAGGCGCTAAAGGATGCCAGCATAGGCGGGGTGATCGAGACGATTCCCGCGCTGCGCTCGATCCTCATCCACTACGACAGTACGGAGCTGCGGCCCAGCGACCTCATCGCGGAGGTTGACAAGCACTACGCATCGCTGCCGCCGGTCGAGGATCTGACCATCCCCAGCCGCGAGATCAGCTTGCCGCTAGCGGTCAACGACCAGTGGACCCGTGCCGACATCGCCAAGTACGTGCAGTTCATCCGTAAAGATGCGCCGAACATCCGCAACGGAAACAATATTGACTACGCCGCGGAGTACAACGGTCTGCGCGATGCCGAGGAGTTCCTCGAGTATTTGATGGCCACGCCGTGGTGGAACGCTGCCAACGGGTTCTTCCCCGGCTTGCCGTTCATGTTTCCGCTCGATCCCCGCTACGCGGTGGTGATCCCGAAGTACAACCCGACCCGGCCCTGGACGCCGGAGGGAGCCGTCGGCATCGCCGGGCCATGCCTGGCAATCTACCCGGTTCCCTCGCCGGGTGGGTATCAGCTCATCGGACGCACGATTCCGATCTATGACGCGCAGCAGCGCAACCCGGCCTTCAAGGAGAATCCAATCCTGATGAAGCCGGGTGACCGCGTCTCGTTCACCCGAGTAAATGACGATGAGCTCATTGCACTGCGGGAGCAGGTCTACGACGGCGCCTACGAGTATCAGATCACCGAGGGGGCATTGGACGTTGGCCAGTACCTGGCTGGCCTAGAGGAGATCAAGCCGGAGACCGAGGCGTTCCGGCGACGACAGCAGGAAGCGGCCGAGCGGACTCCTGTTCCGTAGCGATCCGGCCGAGCGGCAAGAACGACGGGAGAGTAACGCATGATCGAGGTGCTCGAAGGGGGCATCCAGACGACTGTCCAGGATTTCCCGGGCCGGCAGGGCTTGCTGGACCAGGGGATTTGTCCGGCCGGGCCGTTCGACAATCTCGCGTTCCGGTTGGCGAACTTGCTGGTTGGCAACGATCCCGGAACGGCTGGGCTCGAAATCACGGCCGGGAACTTTCAGGCTCGATTCGACGCGGAAATGGTCATCGCGCTCACCGGGGCGAATATGCAGCCAAAGCTCGACGGCGAGCCGATCGACCTTTGGCGGTCGTATCGGGTTACACCCGGCCAGACACTGGCCTTGGGCACCGTCGCCGGCCCTGGGTTTCGCACCTATCTGGCAGTCAGCGGCGGCATCGATGTGCCGTCCTACCTGGGGAGCCGCGCGACGTACGTGCCAGGTGCGATCGGCGGTTTCGAGGGTCGCGCGCTCAAAAAAGGGGATCGGCTCGCGATCGGGACTGCGGCGCTAAATCTCGATGATCTTGCCGGGCGAAGGGTCAACCCCTCGGTCGTTCCGAGCTACACCGCAGAGTGGGATCTAGAGGCCGTCCCGGGTCCGCAGGCCGCGCCCGACTACTGGACCTGGGATGACTTCGAGCATTTCTTCAGCCACAACTGGAAGCTCGATCGTAACTCCAACCGCATGGGCTACCGGCTGGAGCCGCATAGCTGGCAGTGGGCACGCACGACTGGCGGAGTTGCGGGCGGGCATCCCTCCAACATCCTCGACAACGGCTACGCCGTCGGCGCGGTGAACATCTCTGGCAACCAACCGATCATCCTCTGCGTCGATGGACCGACGCTGGGCGGCTTCGTCTGTGCGGCCGGCGTTGCCTACGGATCGATGTGGAAGCTCGGTCAGATGGTGCCGGGGCGTGATCACATTCGGTTCAAAGAGCTGTCGATCGACGAAGCCGCGGACCTGGCGCGTGCAACCGAAGGCCTGATCGACGAAGCGAATCTGGAGCGAGTCTGAGATGGTACGTACGATCGACTTGAACTCGGATATGGGTGAAAGCTTCGGGCGCTGGCAGCTCGGCAATGACGCCGACCTGATGGGGGTCATCACCTCGGCCAACATCGCCTGCGGCTGGCACGGTGGCGACCCGGCGGTCATGCGCACGACCGTCGAATTAGCCGTCGAGAAGGGCGTCGGTATCGGTGCCCACGTTGGTCTACCCGATCTGCTCGGATTCGGTCGCCGCCGCATGCAGGTGACACCGGACGAGATTTACGACTACACCATGTACCAGTCGGGCGCGCTGCGTGCCTTCGCTGAGGCCGCCGGCAGCCGCCTCCAGCACGTCAAGCCGCACGGCGCCTTCTACACCATGAGTGCCGCAGACGAGGCGCTGGCCGCGGCACTGGTGCGCGCGGTCGAGGCACTCGGCGACGGCGTCGTCCTCTACGGGATGGGCGAGATCGAGCCGGCGCTGGCGGAAAGGGCGGGCGTCGGGTACGTCCGGGAAGGCTACGTTGACCTGAACTACGACGACAGCGGGGGGCTCGTCATCGAGCGCAACAAGGGCGCCTGGGATCCCGAGGAGGTTGCGAGGCGGGCGGTGCGACTGGCGACCAGGAACGAGGTCGGGACGGTCGAAGGGAACACATTGCCACTCGCGGTCGAGTCGATCTGTATTCATGGCGACGCACCCAATTCCGGTGAGGTCGCGCGGCGGGTGCGGCAACGTCTGGAAGAGGCCGGCATCGGCATCGCTCCGGTTCGCCCGCTGTCGGCCGTTTGAACCGTATTCACGCTAACTACACGATAGGAGGGATCGGAACCATGTCCGCTAAGGTGCTCAGTCCGCTACCCGGTCTGGTGGCCACCGTTCACGTGAAGACCGGGGATGCGGTTGCCTCCGGTGATCCGGTGGTGACCTTGCAGTCGATGAAGATGGAGATTCCGGTTACCGCCGAAAACGACGGAACCATCGCCGAGGTTCTGGTCAGCGAGGGTGATGAGATCGACACGGGCGCGGTTATTGCCCGGTTCTCCTAACTGCGTCACCACCAACTCTTGAGCGACGAATCGACGTCCGCGACCGCGGGTGTGACCAGAGCGGTCTCCCCTTCGCCGCCAGGTGGTCCATCCACGAGGTAGGCCTTGACGAGCGCTGAGCCATTGTTTCGAACGGTACTGATCGCGAACCGGGGCGAGATCGCCGTACGAATCGCGCGGACCCTACGCGAGATGGGCATCCCGTCGGTTGCCATCTATTCCGATGCGGACGCCGGGGCGATGCACATCGAGGCAGCAGACGAGGCGTATCCCCTCGGCTTGCCAATGCCTGCGCAGAGCTACCTCAACCAGGATCGCATCTTTGAAATCGCACGCGAAGCCGGCGTCGAGGCAATTCACCCCGGTTACGGTTTTCTCTCGGAGAACGCCGCGTTCGCGCGCCGATGCGCGGCGGAAGGCATCGTTTTCATTGGCCCGCCGCCCGACGCCATCGAGGCCATGGGGAGCAAGATCGCCGCTCGTCGCGCTGCCAAGGCGGCCGGGGTACCGATCGTTCCCGGGACCGAGGATCCGTTGTCCGACGCGAGCGAGATCGCGGCGGTCGCCGGAGAACTGGGGTATCCCGTGGCGATCAAGGCGGCGGCCGGCGGTGGTGGCTACGGGATGCGCGTCGCGCACGGTCCCGAGGACGTCGAAGCCACTCTCGAGGGCGTGCGGCGTGATGCCGGGCGTGCCTTTGGTGACACGACGGTCTACATCGAGAAGTTCTTCTCACCCGCGCCGCGCCATGTCGAAATCCAGGTGATCGGCGATCGTTTGGGGAACGTCGTCCATCTCGGTGAGCGGGAATGCTCGCTCCAGCGCAGGTTCCAGAAGATCATCGAGGAGGCGCCTTCCCCGGCCATCGGCGAGGAGCTTCGCCAGCGGATGGGTGAAGCGGCGGTAGCCCTGGCGCGACACATGGGTTACCAGAGCGCCGGCACAATCGAATGCCTGGTTTCCGAGGGCGCATTCTATTTTCTCGAGATGAA
Organism: Thermomicrobiales bacterium; assembly: GCA_036280495.1. Lineage (GTDB taxonomy): Bacteria > Chloroflexota > Chloroflexia > Thermomicrobiales > UBA6265 > JACCXM01. The sequence continues at coordinate 8,636 of DASUQU010000166.1, forward strand.
CACGCGCTTGCAGGTCGAGCACCCGGTGACCGAGGAAGTCACCGGAGTTGATATCGTGCGCGAAATGGTGCGCATCGCCGCCGGGCTTCTTCTCTCGATTCCCGAGCAGGGAATCCGGCCGCGCGGTCACGCCATGGAAGCGAGGATCTACGTTGAGGATCCGGCACGCAACTTCATGCCTTCGCCGGGTCAGATCACCCGACTGGATATCCCGGAGCTGGCGAACGTGCGTGTCGACACTGGAGCGCGAGCGGGTACGAACGTCACGGTCTATTACGACCCGATGATCGCCAAGCTCATTGCGTGGGGAGAGGACCGGGATGCTGCCTCCCAGACGATGCGCGATGCGCTAGAGGGATTCATCGTCGAGGGTGTGAAGACCAACATTCCGTTCTTGCAGCGCATTCTTGCCAGTGATGACTTCGCCGCGGGCCGCATTCACACCCGCTACGTCGACGAGCGGCTGAATGAGATTATGGCGGGGTAGCAACCTCGTCCGTTCGAGCGGCGACCAGAGGCCTCCCGCGTTCCGATTGCGGTAGCATGACCAAATGCCCGCCGCTGTCAGGACTGCGCTTCTCGACGTGAGCGCCGCAGGGACCAAGTGATGACTCGATGCCGAGGCCGGCGGATACGGATTGCCCTCGTCCTCGCCTGTGCTCTTTGTAGCTTGCCTGGTCTGAGCATCGTCGCTCGGGCACTGCAATCTGGAGAAATCTTCTCCCCCGCGAGCGGGCACGCGCAGGTCATCGCCCAGGGTGTCGCGACCATGCCCGACGAGGCGGCCTGGCGCGTGGTTTTCCACTCGATCGACCCGGGGAGCGCTGCCGAGCTTTCCAGTGGCGGTCCCGGTTTCATCCTGGTCGACACTGGCGGCGTCGTCGTCGAAGAGGGTGAGCGCTCGGCCCTGCTGGCGCCGGCCGAGGCCGCGTTCCATGCCTCACCAACGTCGCGACTGATCCCCATCGGTGAGCGCCCGACCGGGGTGTTCGCACTCGACCTCGTGCCCCCAGATGCGGCGGACGATGCCGGTGAAGGCATCCCGGTCTTTGCGAGCGATCCGTTCCCGGCTCCGGAGGGGATGAGGGACATCGACCTGGTGCGCGATCTTCTCGAGCCGGGCGAGTCGACCACAGTCGTCGGAAGTGAGTCACCGGTTCTCGTTCTCGTCACACTTGGCGCACTCCGCGCCGAGGCGACCGACGGATCGACGGCGAGCCTGAGGGTTGGCGAGGCGGCCACGTTCAACGGCGATGTGGTGCTGACCGCCGAGGGGCAGGCGCCGTCGACCGTAATCTCGGCCGTGATCGGTCGCGCCGCGCCAGGGGCGACGGTGGCCGCGACCCCCGGAGCGACACCGGTTCCGGCGAGGGTCGGCTCGGTCCAGGTGACGGTCTACGCATGCCCGCCCTTGGTTCAACCCGATCAGGCGAGTCCCGGCCGGTGCCTGCGCGACCCCGAGGCGGTTGCGCTGGAGCTGGCAATGGACGATGGCGCCTCGTTGCGCGATGTTGGTCCATCGACCGAACGCCAGGGATTGCCGACGTGGGTCGGCCTCGCGGGTGGCGACTACGTCTTGCGGGCGAACAGGTTCAAGGAAGGATTCGATCGCTTTTTCGTGCGAGGGCTCGAGGGAATCGGTGGTAGCGGTGACGAGGGTTTGAGCGCGGACGGGTCTGCGGGGTACCTGATCCCGATCACTGCCGACAGAGCTGACTATGCCCTCGAAGTCTATGTCTTCACCGCCGGGGAAGCTGCATCGCCGGCACCGGAAGTGGTCGAACCCGAGGCAACCGAGAACCCGTCGGTGATCCTCATCGAGACACCCGTGCCCGGCCAGTCGCCGTCACCGACACCGACTCGAGCGGCGACCGCGACCCCGCGCCAAGAGCCAATCGTGACGGCGACTCCACGTGCGGGTGAATCGCCCATCATCTCAAGCACCGCTGTGGCACGACCGCGGCGAGGTACCGTCGAAATACGCATTCTGGGCTGCGTCGACGACGTCGCCGCCTTCGATCCCGCCAACTGCGCGCAAGCTGTCGGCGGCTTCGACGTGCGGCTCGTCTCTGAAGAAGGCGAGATTTTGGAGCTGGCCGATGCGACCGTCGGCGAGGACGGTTTGGTCACGTGGCAGAACGTTCCCCTGGGTAGGTACCTGTTCCAGCAGCCCGGGTTGCTACCAGGAACTGCGACGTACTACATCCCGGATCTGCAGTTGGCGAACAATGGTGCCGGCTACGTACTGACCGTCGACGCCGACGAGCCGG
>DASUQU010000167.1:0-2366 GCA_036280495.1 Thermomicrobiales bacterium
AAGCTGGAGACGACGGCGTCGAACGGCCCGTACGCCGCGACCGCTTCGCGCCAGGCGGGTGTGGCCAGATCGGCATTGACGAATACCGGCTGCGTCGTCAGGGGCGCGAGCCGCTCTTTGGCGGCGTTGAGCATGGGCGGCGAGAAATCGACGAGCACCGGCTCGGCGGTCGGGTAGCGCGCCAGGAGCACCGCGCTGAGGGCGCCATCCCCCGCGCCCAGATCGAGAAATCGGCGCACGGGTTGCCGGCCGCTCGCCACGATCTGGAGGGTCACAGCGAATTGTTCTCGAGCAAACGGAATCGCGCCGCGCACCGACTCGAGAAACCAGCGGACGGTCTCGGCCTGCTGCCAGGCGGCAGGCGCCGGGTCATCCTGTCGGACCATCAGATCCTTCATGCCTGAAACAGCGCGAACGAGGTGCTCGATGCTAGATGCCCGAAACGCGGTGCTGACCACCAGTAGCTTACGCCCGTGAAAAGGCCCGTGCGTCACCAGCACGGGCCTCGGACTCTACGATGGGTCTGGCCGAGAGGCAAGCGGCAATGAGGATGCCTTTTGGCGCGTGTTGCCTGCGCCGGCTATCAGCGGGCCGCGAGAATGGCGATCACGCCGATCATGATCACGGCGAGGACGACCGCGGCGATGAAAAACGTGGTGGCGGTCGCGGTCCAGCCCAGGAACGTCCGGTTCGGTCCCTCCCCCTGTTTGGGTGGGGCGTCGGATAGATCGAGGGGGTCGTTGCCGATCGGGTCGATCCCGATGGGGTCCTTGCTGATCGGTGTAGGCCGGCCGGGAGTTGGCTCACTCATCCGCTTGCTCCTCTCGTTTCGTTATCCCCAGGGCGCCACGTAGAACAACACGATGATGACGGCAATGGCCACGATGGCGATGATGACGGGGATCACCCGGGGGCCGATGCCAGGATCGCGAACTGGCTCGTCGACCTTGAACGCCTCGTCGATGCGTTCCCGGCGCACGGCATGCTGATCCTGCTGGGGATCGACGGACATGGAAATCTCCTTCACCTTGAGATGAGGCTGATGAAACAGCGCTCGGAGAGAAGAGTGTTGCAGGAACGGTGCCAGGAACCGCGATCTGGAGGCGGGACGGAGCCTTGCCAGCGTCAATGCAAACGGGGTCGCTCGATGCGACCCCGTCTGTCCGGCAACTCCGTGAGAAGCGCCGGTGCGCTTCGCTGGCCACGCAGCCAGCGGCGATTACATCGGATTGGCAAAGAGCGCGATCAAGACGACGATGGCGATCAGGAGCAGCACCGCCCAGAGCAGCCCGCGCCCGGCGCCGCGCGACTCTTCAATCGGCGCGGGTTCGTCGAGCACATCCCCGGTGTCGCCCCATCGCTCGGTCTCGCGCAGTCGATCGTTGCTGGCGGTGACCGGATCCATCATGGCAATGACCTCCTTGGCGGACCCGCGTACCAGGTCCTCACCAATCAATAACGCACAAAGGGTGACGTTGGTGCCGAAAACAGGCACTTTCGTGCCTAGTTTTGATCTCTAGCCCCCTCACTGCACGGTCTCGCGTCTCTCCCCACTTTCCAGGAAGTTCATCACCTTCATCAAGTTCATCACCTTTGCCATCTTTGCCACCTTTACACCCGTCGCACCCTTCGCGCTCTTCGCCGCGATCAGCCGGTATCCGCGTTCCGGGCGGCAACTGCCCGATCGTAGCTGACGGGTGCTGCGGGGTCGGGTCGCTGACTCCTGGCCTCATGCTCGCTCTGGGGCCGGTCTCACTCTTGTGCTTCGACAAGCGTGGACTACAGCGGCCGCAAGCGCATCGCCATGGCCTCCCACAGCTTCGCGGTCAATCGCTCGCGCGCCGCGGATCGTTCGGCGGTCAGGCCGGCGCCGGGGATGGCCAGGTTGACCCGCTCCTCGGGGTCGTGGTCTAGGTCGTACATCTCCCACTGTTCTGGTTCGATGTCGTCGCCGTCGTAGGAGCGTAGTAGCGGGCCAGTTTGTATCGTGCCTCCCGGATGCTGACGATGCGGTTCGGCGGCGGCACGAGCTGGACGACGTTCTGGGCGCAGCGCAGGTCGTCGTATGTAAAGATGATGTCGTCCTGCACCTGCGCCCGCGACGCGGACGGATCGCGCCGCCGCAGGAGCGCGAGTACACGCCCTTTCCTGCTTTGTGCGCTCGTTAGCAGAGGTCCTGATACGGACCTGCTCGATTCATCCCCCTTCGATTCCCTCATCGGCGGCGGCTTTCTCGACCGCGGGGTCCGATTTGATCGTCGCGTCGGGGAGCGTACCGAGCTTGCCTTCATTAATAAGGGTGCCGAGCACGGTGTAGATGACCCGGGTGCCGAGGAGCGAGGTGAGCTCCCCCACGTCGTACTCTG
>DASUQU010000168.1:0-4197 GCA_036280495.1 Thermomicrobiales bacterium
GACTGCGACCGCGACCAATCCCGTCCCCACGGAAGGCGCCACAACGGAAACCGTTCCGGTCGAAGCCGCACCGGCCGAATCCGCACCAGTTACCACGGACACAGCGGCGGCCACTGGCGGGTTCTGTTCGCAGTACGCCACTTGGTACGACGCGCAGATTGCCTACGAAAACCTCGGCGCGACGGCGGCGGATGCAGCGCTCGTGCAAGAGGTCGATCCCAACTACGACGGGATTGCCTGCGAGGAGATGATGGTCTAACCGGCGTTCGCGCCCTGACTGACGGTCCCCTCTTTCGGCGTGCCGAAAGAGGGGATCTTGTTGTCCGCGGCTGGACACCCGTTCTCGGCTACGATGCGTGTCATCCGGCACGCAGACGAGACGTCAAGCTGACGCAAATGGGAAGGAGCCTTGATGGAGCGCATGGTTCTCGGTTCGACGATCGTCTTCGCACCCTACTCGATTGACCAAGCGCTCGACGGCCTCGCCGAGGCCGGCTATCACGCCTGCGAGATCGGTGCCGTCAAGGGATGGTTCGAGCATATCGATCCCGATACGGCATCAAACCGGGAGATCGACCGGATCGCTGGCAAGCTCGGAGATCTTGGGCTGAAGCCGGTCAGCCTCAGCGGCCACGCCCAGTTGCAGACGGATGAGGGAGCGGCACGATTCGCGCGGGCCATCGATATCGCCGCGGCATTAGACATGGAGGTCGTGAACACCTACACCGGCGATGCCACGACTGATGACGAGCGTGAAGCGTATTTCACCAACGTCGCCGCGCTCTGCGACCGGGCAGCGCAACATGAACTGAAGATTGGGATGGAGACCGACAGCAATATGCTCCCCACTGCCGAGATTGGCGTCGCCATTCTCGACCGCATCAACCGGCCGGACGTGCTCGGCTTCAATTACGACCCGGGCAACGTCGTCTACTACGCGGGTGCAGACCCGCTTACGGACGTTCGCTTCGCGTTACCCCGGCTGGTCCACTTCCATTTCAAGGACAAGGTCGGTGGCAAGGGTGTCTTCAACTTCCCGCCACCAGGCGACGGTGAGCTCGATATGAGGGGGTTGCTCGCGATTCTCGACGAGGCCGGCTACACCGGCCCGCTCAGCGCCGAGGTCGAATTCGATGAGCGCGGCTGGCCGGACTACGATGCCTGCCGCGCGGCAGCGAAACGCTCGGTCGAGAACTTGCGCGGTATGGGGTTGACCATCTAATTGCGGTCAGTCCGAGGCCGTACGCGCCTCGTCCACCAGCCAGCGCAACCGCTCCGCGGTCAGGGGTCCGAGCTGGAACCCGTCGACAATGCCGTCCGGACCAATCACGACCGTCGACGGGTAGGCACTGGGGATGCCGAAGGCGGATTCGATCGGTCCGATGCCGGGTTGATCGGTATTCGTATCCCGGCCAATCGGATAGGTGAACCCTCCCGCTTCGACAACATCACGAGCATTCTTGTCGACGTCGGTGCGGACGCCGACCCCGACGATGGTGGTTTGTTCCCCGGCGCGCTGTGCCGCATCCCAATACGCCTGGAGCTCTGGCATCTCGGCTCGGCACGGTTCGCACCACGAGGCCCAGAAATTGACGACCACCACTTGACCGCGCAGGTGGGACAGCCGTAGTGGGCTGCCGTCGAGGAGCGTCAGCGTGACATCCGGGGCCGGCTCACCCGCCATCTGGCCGAGCGATGCCGTATCGGGTGCTGTGTCGCGCTGCGTCCACCAGATCCCGGCGATGGCGAGCGCCAGCAACAGACCCAGCGCCAGCGGTGAGAAGCGGCCGATCCGGCCATAACCGACGCGACCGTGATCGGTCGCGGCATCATCCGGGTCGTCGGCTAGCGCGGGTGCCTCGAGATGCGCTCGCGGTTCGGTATCAGAGATCATCGGCGCCGGTCAGGGAAGCGTCGCAACCGCGGCTTCCACCTTTTGCCATGTCTCCGGACTCCCGCCGATGAGGAGGACGACCACATTACTCCCCTGCGTCATGCGGGGTTCGCCGTCTGGCGTGGGAGTGCCCGCCAGCCGATCCGGGACCACGTCGGCCGCATTGACACCCGCCGCATCGGCGCGCGCCGTTTCGGCATCCGGGTAGAGAAAGATGAACCCCGGCATGCCATCGATTTCGATTCCCTGTCCTGGCACGTCAAGCTCGCCACGAGGGATGAAGAGACGGGGCGGCTGCTGAACATCGAGACCCTGGCTCCGCAGCGCGTCCGTGACGTTGACCAGCTCATTCCCGCCCGGCGTTGCGACAGGTACCGGAGCGATGCCTCCTCCCGGATTTCTGAAGTAGAGGACCAGCGCGAGCACGCCAAACAGCACCGCCGCCAGTGCGAAGAGATTGCTCGCCGTGTTGCTTCGTCGCCTCCCCGCGCTCGTTCCGGCATCTTCACGATTCACGCTATCGTCCATCTCGTGATGGTACGCCGGGCGGGTCCACCGCGAACAGTCGTTCCCGTCAACCGAAGGGGCGCCACGCCACTAGAGCGAAGTGCTGGAAGCTCAATCGCTGTCTGGCGGCGAGTCCTTGCCGGGCGACGGGGTCGAAACGGTCGTGAGCGCTGTGCCATCTTCGGACACCGTTGCCCACCGCGGTGCGTGGCCCGCCGCCCGCAGTCTGCCGATCAGCGCTTCTTCCCCCTGGCCCACATCTCCCCCCTCAGGGGCCAGGGAAACCAGGACAGCGAGTTCACCGAGTGGTTCCGCTGTCCAGCCCGCTTCAGCGAGCGCCTGAATCAGGGCCGCACGTTCCGCGGTATCGTCGGGCCGCAGGATGACCGCGCGACGCATCACCACGCGGTGGAAGCCGCGAGCCCAGGTTGTCAGATTGGCCATGACGTCCTTCGGCAGCGGTTGTCTGCTCCCCCGCTCAAGGTATCTCACGATCTGCTCGAGCTCGACGCCGGCAGAAAGGGCCGTGCCGAGCGACCCGGGGGTGAGCCGGTAGTGACTTTGCCGGCCGAGATCGACGAGCTCGGAAAAGGCGGTCAGTGCCCATACCCGGTCGGGCGACGGCGATTGCAACGTGATCTCGCCGGAGGGATCGACAACAAGCGGGGCCAACGAGGCGTCGGCATCGTCCTCCGCTGGCTCAGGCTGCCGCTTGGCTAGCGCGACGCCATTTGGAGTCACGCGGATCACGCGCGCTTGGCTGGGGCGGTCAACGGTTTCCGCGAGGGCGAACCAGACAAAGGGTCCGCCGAGCTCGAGCGCGATCACGTCGCTCAGCGCCGCGGCGCGCGCTTCGTCTTCGTCGACGCCCGCTCCTGCCTCGCCTCCCAGCCGCGCCGTTGCCGCCGTGAACGACGAACCGAGCAGCCTCGGGTATCGTGCGGCAAGGCGCAATGCCAGACTCTCCATGGTCGCCCACCGTGGTGGGACTGCTCCTATATCCGGGTCGGCCAACGCCGTCAGCAGACGGGGGCGCATTCCGCGCCAGTCCGCACCCCAGATGTCGACGACGTCCGCCGACTCGCCTTCGATCCAGCGCGGAAGGCGCAGCCAGCTGTCGCGAAGCCGGTTCGTCTGCGCGGCGAACCCGATTCCCCGCCAGGCCCGGGCATGCGTACCCGCGACGATACGCTGCGGCCGCGCGTCCTCGTCGATCGCCAGGACCCCCTCCGCCAGTGCGAGCGCCTGCAACAGCTCGAGATAGCCAGCGGGTGGGCCATCTTTGCCGCCGAACCAGAGACGTGGCACCACTGTCCGCAGGAGCCAGCGCGGCGGTGTCTCTCCCGCCTCCCATACCGGCGTCTGGGGGTTAGAGACAATGCGTAGCAAGGTGAGGAGGTCCCAGGCAACAGCGTCGGGGTGACGCCGCGGCGGCACTAACCCTGGCTCGAGCTCGATCGTGACAAGCTCGGGGAGGACGGCAACCTCACTCTCACCCGGGCTACGAATCTCCGCTGGAACGAACAACCAGCGTGTTCCGTCGCTCCGGTAGGCGTGCCAGACGAGCAGCGCTCCTTCGAGCTCGCCTAGCGCGGCGCGCAGGCGGGCGACGGTGACCGTGTCCGACCCATCGAGCCTAACACTCGCGGCCACCTCGGCCAGTGGGACCGGTCCAGTCGCGGCGCCGACGATCTTCCAGATCGCCACGGCGTCGCGCCCGCGACTGCGCGCGACACGCTTGACCCTGGCAGGATCGTTGATCAGTCGCAACAGCCGAACGGCCAGATCACGCCGCC
>DASUQU010000169.1:0-13930 GCA_036280495.1 Thermomicrobiales bacterium
TCCTTCAGCCCGAATCGACCAAGGATCTCGGCGCGCAGGCGGTTGACGTCGTGTCCCGCCGTGGCGTACTCGGCGATGACTGACGCCGGTTTGCCGCCGAGGAGCACGATGCGATCGGCGAGGCGGAGCGCCTCATCAACATCGTGAGTCACCAGGAGCACAGTCCGGGAGCGGTCGCGGCAGATCTCGCGCAGGAGGTCACCCATCTGCAGCCGGGTGAACGCGTCGAGCGCAGCGAACGGCTCGTCCAACAGGAGAACCGCGGGCTTACGGACGAATGCGCGCGCCAGTCCAACGCGTTGCGCCATACCGCCGGAGAGCTGGTACGGCCAGGAGCCCCCGATGCCCGAGAGACCGACGCGCTCCAGCATCGCCGCTGGAGTCTCCGCGTCCGGAACGCCACGCGCGCCCAGGGCAACGTTCTGGGCAACGCTCTTCCAGGGCAAGAGCCGCGGCTCCTGGAAGACCATCGCGCAGCGAGGGTCGCAGTCGGTCACGGTCCGGCCCCCAATCCTGATCTCACCCGCCGTGGCGGTGTCCAAACCAGCGACGAGTCTGAGCAACGTGCTCTTGCCGCAACCGCTGGCACCCAGGACGGCCACGAACTCGCCTGGTGCTGCCTCGAGGTCAACCCCCCGCAAGACCGCGACTTCGCCTGCCTGGCTGACAAAGACCCGCGCCACCCCTTGTACTGAAACTGCCTCCGCCACTCGCGCCTCCCTCAACGACCGGGATCCGGGGCAACAAGAACCCCCATCTTCTCTGGGGAGATGGGGGATGTCCGCGCGACCGGTGGCCGCTGAAACAACCGATCTCATCTCCCAGCTCCGTGCTGTCGGACTTAGCACCTGCCCGGAATTCCGGGTGGTTGCTGGGGCTTCAATGGGCCGATCCCTCCGCCCCTCTGGATGAGTCTGGTTCCTTCTTCGGTTGTGGCGCACATTGTGCAGTAGTGGATCAAGAAATGCAATAGCGCCTTGTGGAGACAACGTGGCACAGGACGCGTGGCAAAAATGAATCCGATCTCGTCGCGCGCGCGTTCATTGTCACGAGGTCACTAGCCCGGGAAGGGATGCCCGGGCGACCCCGCGAGCAGATGCCGCTACTGGACCTGAGGGAGGTCCGGCAGCGCGACTCTGGCGCCTGGAGCAGCGAGGGGTTGCTCCGGCCTCGCGGCCGGCGATGCGTATGCATCGCCAATACGGCTGGACGCGGATGGGCGCTCCGGCTGGGAAGATCCATCACCGGTCGGTCAACGAGCCTCGGGTCGGGAGCATCGCATCCCGCCTGCGTGGAGACCGAGTGGTGACGGACGAGGGAAGGTTCCATGCAGACCCCGCGATCCCGCGGCCCCCGCCGCTTCTTCAGGGTCGTCACTTTTCTCGCGGTTGTCACGATTGTCTCAGGTCTCGGTTCTGCCTTACTGCCATCAGTCGACCGTGTCGCGCTGGCCGCGGAAGGGCAGGCGCTTGGCGACACGGTGATCCTCGCCGGCCCCGGCGGGCAGTACGGCATCCTTACCGTAGCCCCGGCCAAATCCGTGATGAGCATCGACGGCGAGCCCGTCGATGGCTACTACCCCGTGACCTACGACGGCATCAGCGGCTGGACCAGCATGGGTCTGCTCCAGGTCACAGATGGCGGAGGCAATGGTGGTGGCGGAGGCAATGGCGGCGGTGGCGACCGCGATCGGGGCGTCACGAATGGGGTTGGCAACGGCGGCGTCAAGACAGTAACCGCGGATCCGATCTACTCCGATGGTGGCGCACCGATCGCGGCGGCGCCCGCCGAGCCGGTTACGGGCGGCACCTATGGCCCCGGTGGCGCGGGCTACAGTGAAGAGCAGATCGTCGACATCATCCACGAGGCCGCCGACAACTACGGCCAGTCACCCGACGCCATGCTGCGGGTCGCGCGCTGTGAGTCGGGTCTCGATCCGAACGCGGTCGGCGGTGGTGGCGCCTATCACGGGCTCTTCCAGTTCGTGCCCAGCACCTTCGCCGGCACTCCCTACGGCGAGTACGACATCTACGATCCCTGGGCCAACGCCAATGCCGCGGCATGGATGTGGTCCGAAGGGAACAAGAGCAACTGGGTCTGCCAGTAGAGGGAGTCGGTAAGTCGGGAGTCCCGAGTCGGTAAGTAGCCGGCGCGACGACCCTCACCCCAGTCATGAACATCCCTCGCCCCAGCCCCCTCTCCTGTCTTCGACGGGATTGGGGGCTTGCCGTGACTCCGCTCCAGGCTCCGTTCTCCCCGCTCCCAATGGAGCAGGAAGGATGAGGAGCGCAATCCCATCTATGAAGCGGACGCCCAGGTAGTATTCTCAATAGATCGACGCCGCATGGAGCCCGCTGGAGCGTCATGGAGTGCGTGTGACCCCGAGCCCCAGCCGGACCCGGGCCGGCGTCATATCGCGTAACCAGCGTGCTGACGCCGGGCTGCCTCCCTTCGACGGCAATAGCGCAGTGGGCTCGTCGCTCTCCTTCGGCCGTCGGGACCGCCGGAGATCACGCGCTGCCCTTCTGATCCTGATCCTCCTGGTGGAACTTAGCGGCGTGGCGCTGCCAGCATTGGCGCGGGTGCCTTCTCGATCGGCCGCGGCTATCACCGAAACCCGCCTCCGCGCCGCTCCGGATCGCCGTGCTGAGCCTCTCCTGCGATTGCCCGAGGGGGCGAAGGTGACGGTCCACGGCAGGGCCGAGAACGGCTGGTATCGGGTCCGCCACAGCCAACTCGAAGGGTATGTGCTCACCGGTGACCTGGCTACGGAGCCGGTGATCTCAACCGGCGACGGGCAGTCAAGCGAAGCCCTCGATGCCTCAAATGTCGTCGCATTGGAGCAACGGGCGCGCGGCCGCGCCCGGCAACCGCGAGAAGGTCGGGATCGGGACGATTCAGCTCGCGGCTCCGGTGAGATCATCACCGCAACCGATCTCAATCTCCGGCAAAGTCCGAGTCAGGACGCGCCGGTGACGGCGGTGATGCCTCGCGGCGAGCAGGTCGTGCCGACGGGCCAGCATCGTGACGGCTTCGTCGAAGTCCGCTGGCAAGACGCGACCGGTTGGGCCTTCGGCAAACATCTCACTGTTCGCCGCCGAGCCAGGGTGAAATCGGACCGCGACCCGACATCCTGGCGGCGGCGCGAGCTGATCGCCATCATCTACGAGGCCGCTGACCGCTATGGACAGCCGCGCGAGGACATGTTGCGTGTGGCTCGCTGTGAGTCCGATCTCGTGCCGACCGCGGTCAACAAGCGGGGTGGGTCGTACGGGCTCTTCCAGTTCAAGCCGCGGACCTGGCTGGGTACCCCGTTCGCCGAGTACGACATCTTCGACCCCCGCGCCAGCGCCAACGCCGCCGCCTGGATGTGGTCGCAAGGCCGGCGCCGGGAGTGGGTGTGTCAGTAGACGGAGGCGTAAGTCGTGGGTCGCAAGTTGTGAGTCAGCCAGAACCATCGCCGAGTCGTAAAGCGCTCTCTTCGTCCTTCCCGACTGTCCCACTTCCGGCTCGTCTTACCTGCTCACGACTAACGGCTTACGACCCACGACTACTGCGCCAGGTAGCCGCCGTCGACCGGCAGGACGACGCCGGTGATGAACGAGGCGTCTGCGGAGGCCAGGAACAGGATGGCGGCGGCGACTTCGCTTGGTTCGCCGATCCGGCCCATCGGGTGCATCCGCTCGATCGCCGCCAGATACTCGACCCCGCCCGGCTCCTCCGGCAGGCGCATGACGCGCTCGGTGCGGATCGTCCCCGGCGCCACGGCGTTGACCCGGATCCCACGGTCGGCCCACTCGATCGCCAGGTGCTTGGCGATCCCGGAGGCGACGAACTTGGCCGGTCCGTAGGTCGATTGACGCTTCTGCCCCTCTACCCCGGAGATCGAGGAGAGACAGATGATGGACCCGCCACCGGCAGGCAGCATTGCTTCGATCGCGTACTTGCAGGTCAGCCACATGCCGCGTCCATCGACGGCCATGACCTGGTCCCAGTCCTCGACGGTCGATTCCAGAATGTCGCCGAGGGGAATAATTCCCGCGTTCGCCACCAGCACGTCGAGCCGGCCGTAGCGATCGACGGCGGTCTGGATCATCCGCCGGGCGTCGTCAACGAGCGAGACATCGCCGCTGACTGCTTCGACCTCTGCCCCGGTGTCGCGGAGCTCGCGGACCAGGGCGAGCAAGGGCCGTTCCTGGATATCGGTGACGACGAGACGGGCGCCTTCCTGGGCGAAGCGCACCGCTGTGGCGCGACCGATGCCATAGGCGGCGCCGGTGATGACGCACACGCTGTTATCGAGTCGGGCCATGCCACCTCTCCTTCCGTCCCTCTCCACCTGACGTCGCGCAATGTGGAGGATACGCTTGGCGCCTCATGTCAGGTATATGGCAACCATGAGAGCAGGCGGTGGGATGACTGGCGAACGTCACTCCCCGGATGTCGATCCCGCAATCCGACGCGCACGTCCGGCTGAGGCCGCTGTTCTCAGCGCCCTCGCGTTGCGCTCGAAGGCTCACTGGGGATACGACGCCAAATTTCTTGCCGCCTGCCGGGACGATCTGACCCTCACCGCGGATGACATCGCGGCGTCGACAGTCTATGTCTACGACGGGATGGAGGTGCCGTTGGGGTTTTATCGATTGGTGCTCCTGGACGGCGGAGTCGCCGAGCTCGATGCCCTGTTCGTCGAGCCCGCGGCGATGGGACAGGGTGTCGGCAGACGTCTCTGGCGGCACGCGGTGGCCACGGCCAGGGAGCTCGAGTGCTCGGAGATGGTCTGGCAGAGTGATCCGCAAGCGGAGGCGTTCTATCTCGCGATGGGCGCGCGCCGTGTTGGCGACTCACCATCGACGGTGATGCCGGGGCGGATGCTGCCGCTCATGCACTTCCAACTTCGGTAGGGAGATTCTCGCCGGCGATCGTCCTCGCGGACGGTGCGGCTTTGCAATCCTTTCGACTCGATTCGGCTGTCATCCCTGGGCACCGCGTTCCGGCCACACCGTAACCATGCCTGTGCCGTCGACACTCAAATGAACATGGTAAACGCGCGCTGAATCCCGATAACACCAGAGTTCATCGTAGCTAGGCCGGCTGGGTCTCAGGACACGCACGCTGCGCACTCCACTACAGGACGCAACGAGCCGGCAGGCTGCGACAACCAAATGTTCACTATTGGACTCGCATCCGAGTCGCGTGGTCATCTGTGCATCGCTCACGTTTCCGTTCACTTAGAGTCGCTCGCAGTAGCGAAGGAAGACCACGCAGGCTTTAAGCGATCCGGTCGAGGCCGCGATCATCGCCATCGCTCGCCATGAAGCGATGCGACTGACGCGCAGGACCGCCAACGTGATGAGGAGAACGCCGATGAGAATCGTACCGATGATGAGCTCCATGTCAGGTCCTTGTTGGCTTCGCCGGCCATCGGCTCCGCGGTCGAGCGCTGTTACGCTCGCGACAGAAAGCGAGGATACGACTGGCGTGGTTAGAACCGCGTAAGGAACCAGGGGGCAGGAATTAGAACTTCGTTAGAGTTATTGAGTGGGGGGTGCTGAGCTGTCCGCGTTCAGTCTGTAGCCGACGCCTGGCTCAGTGAGGATCAACCGCGGATCACGCGGATCCTCTTCCAGCTTGCGACGGAGGTAGTTGATATAGACGCGAAGCTGCTGGGAATTCTCGGCAGCGTAGCTGCCCCACACACGCTCGAGGAGTTGGCGATGGGTAAGCACCCGCCCGGTCTCACTTGCCAGCACACGAAGCAGGTCGAATTCGGTCGGTGTCAGATGGACCTCGTGCCCACCGCGAAAGACGAGGTGCCGCCTAAGATCGATCGTCACGGGTCCGGCGGTAACCTCTTCTGCCACCCCAACCCGTTCCCGTCGCAATATCACCCGCAGCCGCGCCAGGAGCTCGGCCATACCGAACGGCTTGGTGAGGTAGTCGTCGGCGCCCTGGTCGAGGGCGGCAACTTTGTCGGCTTCCCCGCCGCGGGCGGAGAGAACGATGATCGGCACAGCAGACCAGGTCCGTGTTTCACGCAGCACTTCGAACCCATCGACCCCAGGCATGACCAGATCGAGCACCACGGCATCCGGCGCCCACGACGCGATCGTCTCCAGCGCGGTGGCGCCACCTTCCGCCAGCGCAACGGCGTAGCCGTGAGCGGTGAGTGCGCTGTTGAGGGCACGCCGGATCTGCGGCTCGTCGTCGACGACAAGCACCCGCTCGCCGCTCATGCCGCCTGCCCATTCCCTGTTGCGGCCGCCTCGACCTCGGCTGGGCCAGATCGGGCAGGGGCGGGAGCAGGCAGCGGCAAGGTGAAACGAAACGTCGTTCCGCTCCCGGTCTCGCTCTCAACCCAGATACGTCCACCGTGGGCTTCAACCAATCCCTTGCTGATGGCTAGACCAATACCAGCACCGGGTGCGGCCGTGCCCACATGGGCGCGGTAGAACTTGTCGAACAAGCGCAGCTGATGTTCTGGTGGGATGCCCGGACCGTCGTCATGGACCGCGATCTCGATCGCTCCCGGGATCTGGTGGGCGGAAACGACGATCGCGGTACCGTCGGCGGTGTGCTTCACCGCATTCTCGATCAGATTGACCAGCACCTGCGCGATCTGGACGTAGTCGAAGTGCAGCAGCGGCAGATCGGGGTCGACAGTGATGGTCAGAGAACGCCCCTTGGTGCGCGGGGCGAGGCGCGACCGCACGTCGACGATGAGCTCGTCGACGTCGTACCAGTCCTTCTGCGGCCGCAATGCGCCCCCCTCGATCCGAGAGAGATCGAGCAGATTGCTCACCATGAGCGTGAGGCGATCGGTCTCTTCATCGATCGCTTCCAGGAAGTCGTGTCGGGTCTCCGTATCCCACTCGACGGAGTTATCGAGGAGCGAGGTGACAGAAGCCTTGATCGAAGCGAGCGGGGTGCGCAGATCGTGCGAGACGGCGGCGAGGAGGGCCGACTTCAGCTCGTCAGATTGTGTCAAAGCCGTCGCCTGCGCCGCCTCCGCGTTCAGCCGCGCACGCTCGAGGGCAAGCGCCGCCTGATTGACGAAGGTCATCAGCGTTTGCTGGTCTTCGGTCCGAAAGACTCCTGTTCCGGGCCGGCCCGTCACCTCCAGCACGCCAGCGATCCGGTCCTTGGTCATCACAGGCAGGTAGAGAGCATCGGCATCACCAGCGGAGGCGAGAGGACCCGTGTTGTGTCCTACGATCCGGCCGCCGCGGCCACTACGGCCAACCGGGGTTCGGTTCGCCATCGCCCATTCCGCTAACGAGAGCCCGGTGCGATCGACGTTCGGCCCGATGCGTTCCGGGAAGAAGGCGGCGGTGTCCAGCTCCTCTTTCTCTCCGCGCACCAGGACCCGACACCCCTGTGCCCCGTAGATCGTCACGATTCGCTCGGCGATGCGCGCCAGGATGGCGTCGAGCGTGACATCACCGATCAGTGCGGCGTTCAACTCGGCCAGCAGAGCCATGCGGCGGCTCTCTCGCAGCGCCTGCTCGGTGCGCTCTCGCATCCCAGAAACCAAGCGGGCGGTGACCACGGCTACTCCAAGATAGACAAAGAGCGCCAGGACATGGTCTGGCGCCGCGACGTCGAAGGTGTGGAACGGCGGGATGAAGAAAAAGTCGAAAGCCAGGAACCCGAGCACCGCGCTCAGCACCGCCGGCCAGAGTCCACCGGTCAGCGCCAGGAAAAAGGTCAGCAGGAGATAGAAGAGAAGCACGTTGAGGACGCCGAGCTGCGCGCGGAACGCGAACATGATTCCTGTCAACGCAGCCACGGCGGCAAGGGACACCAGGAGCCAATGAACTGATGTCTCGCGTAGCGAGTTGAGCGCGTCCTCCCAGCGAAAGGACAGCCGATCGTCTCCTGCTTCGAGCGGAGTGCGGTGGCTCGTCGTCGCGTTCGGCATCGTCAGAATCTCCCTGGCGGGAGTTCACATCCTGCAAGCACTACTGCAACAAACGATACAGCGGACATTACTCACAGTCGCCCTCGTCAGCATCTGAATAACCCAAGTTCTAACGACTTTCTAATACCTCAGCACCCGATTCATACGCGGCTCTAATGCTCCCACCAGTACGATCGGTCATTGCGCCCGGATTTAGGGCGCGTAACGAGCGCTGCTTCGAGCAGGCGCTGGTGGAGAATTCATGGCGACTATGCGGGTTGCGCCAAGCATCCCAGCGAGGCAACCCCGCCCCCTTTCTCACTGGTTACTGCACGATCAGCCGCAGGAGATTGAAGGACCCTACGAGCCTTCCCGGTCGCACCACAAGCACCCCTGGTGGCAGGTCATGTGTCTTACCGGGGTCGACTATTTCTCCACCCTCGGCTACCAGCCGGGGATCGCAGCCGTCGCCGCGGGGTTGCTCTCCCCGATCGCCACCCTCATCCTGGTGCTGCTGACCCTGTTGGGCGCGCTGCCCGTCTACCGGCGCGTGGCCGCGGAGAGCCCCCACGGCGAGGGCTCGATCGCGATGCTGGAGCGGCTCCTCCCATGGTGGCAGGGCAAACTTTTCGTCCTCGTCCTGCTCGGCTTCGTCGCGACGGACTTCATCGTCACCATCACCCTCTCGGCCGCCGACGCCACCGCCCACGTGCTCGAAAACCCGTTCGCGCCGGGGTTCATCGAGGGGCACCAGGTCGCGGTGACGCTCGTCCTGATCGGGATCCTGGGTGCGGTCTTCCTGAAGGGGTTCAAAGAGGCGATCGGCATCGCCGTGGCGCTGGTCGTCTCGTACCTCGCCCTCAACGCGATCGTCGTCGTAGTTAGCCTTCAACACGTCGCGGCGAACCCAAGCGTGCTCGGCAACTGGCGGGAAGCCCTCTTCGCCCAGTATGGCAGCCCCCTCGTGATGGTGGCGGTGGCGCTCCTCATCTTCCCTCGGCTGGCGCTTGGCCTCTCCGGCTTCGAAACCGGCGTGGCGGTAATGCCGCTGGTCAAGGGAGACCCAGCCGACACCGCGCGCCATCCGCAGGGACGCATTCGCAACACCAGGAAACTGCTCACCAGCGCCGCGCTGATCATGAGTGGCTTCCTCATGACCAGCAGCTTCGTGACCACCCTCCTGATCCCTCACGAAGAATTCGAGGAAGGGGGTGAAGCCTCCGGCCGCGCGCTGGCGTTCCTCGCTCACGACTTCCTCGGCGACGGCTTCGGCACGGTCTACGACGTCTCGACGATCCTCATCCTTTGGTTCGCCGGCGCGTCGGCGATGGCGGGGCTGCTCAACATCGTGCCCCGCTACTTGCCGCGCTACGGCATGGCCCCCGACTGGGCGCACGCGACGCGGCCGCTAGTGCTCGTCTTCACCACCGTCGCCTTTGCCATCACCACGATTTTCCGGGCCGACGTCGAGGCGCAGGCAGGGGCCTACGCCACCGGCGTGCTGGTCTTGATTACGTCCGCAGCGGTGGCCGTGACCTTGGCAGCGCTTCGCGCGGGGCAGCGGGCGCTGACCTGGGCCTTCGCCGTGATCGCGCTTGTCTTCGCCTACACCACTGTCGTCAACGTCGCCGAGCGCCCGGACGGCCTCAAGATCGCCAGCTTCTTCATCGGCGCCATCGTCGTGGTTTCTCTCATCTCCCGCGCCGCCCGCTCCACCGAGCTGCGCACGGCCGCGGTCGAGTTCGACGAAACGGCGGAACGCTGGCTCGGCGAGGCCAGCCGCCGCGGGACTGTGCGCTTCATTGCCAACCACCCCGACGAACGGAACACCCGCGAGTACCTGCTGAAGGAGCGGAGCGAGCGCGAGGCCAGTCACATCCCGTTGGGCGACCCCATCGTCTTCCTCGAGGTGACAGTCCGCGACGCCTCGGAATTCGCGGCGCCGGTGCGCGTCAGCGGGGAGGAGATCGGCGGGTTCCGCGTGCTGCGCGCCGAAGGCACCGCCATCCCGAACACCATCGCCGCCGTCCTCCTTGCGATCCGCGACCGCCTGCGCAAGCCGCCGCACGCCTACTTCGGCTGGGCCGAGGGCAACCCGCTTAAGTACCTGGCGCGCTTCATCTTCTTCGGCGAGGGCGACATCGCTCCCACTACGCGTGAGATCCTGCGCAAGGCGGAGCCGGATCCTGCCAAGCGTCCGGTCGTTCACGTCGGATAGAAGCTCGTACGGTCCGTTACCCGGGCGGGCATTGCCGACGGCGCGATACGCTACCCTCATCTCAGCCACACGCTGTGGCACGACGGATTGCCGGAGGTGGCCACGTGGCAGGTCGCTCTTGGACTACGAGGCCGGGAGCGATCCGACCGTCGATGAAGGGCGGCGTGGCCGAGCTGGTCGCTTTTGTTCCGAACGCGCATGAGGCGGATCTGCGGGAGTTGTTGACCGCCTACCTCGAAGAGGGCGCAGTGCGCCTCGAGCGAGCATTTGGCGTCCAGCAAGACATTCCCTCCGCCGTCGTCGCCGTCATGGGTCAGCTGTGGCAGTTCGCCCCGCCCGCGGGACGGTTGTTGCTGGTGGTCGAGGGCGAGACCGTCCTGGGTTGCGGCGGGCTGCGGCCGCTCGGTCCCGGTGTCGCCGAGATCAAGCGGATGTACGTGCTCCCCGGGGCGCGGGGTCGTGGCCTCGGCCGGCAGCTGCTCGATGCGCTTCTGGCAGCAGCGCGGCAGGCGGACTACCAGGAGGTCCGCCTGGATACTGACGGGCTCATGCCGGCGGCCCGCCAGCTCTACCGGGCCGCCGGCTTCCAACCGTGCGCTTCGTACCCCGAGAGCGAGATCCCGGTAGAGTTCCACGATCGCTGGCTCTTCTTACGCCACGATCTGAGCGACGTGAATCGGTCTGAAAATGGCGCTACGCTTGCTCGGTCCCGGCGCTGTGAAGAGGGTGACGCGGTGCGGATTCGGGAATACACCGACGATGACTGGCCGTCCGTCTGGACGATCTTTCAGGAGGTCGTCACCGCCGGCGATACATACGCGTACGACCCGGCCTGGTCGTCAGAGCAGGCGCGGGAGATTTGGGTCGAGAGGCCACCCGGCCACACGGTTGTCGCCTGCGACGGATCGCGGCTGCTCGGGACGGCGAAGATGGGACCGAATCGACCCGGTCCAGGCTCGCACGTCGCCACTGCTAGCTTCATGGTCGTGACGGACGCGCGGGGCCGCGGAGTGGGGCGTGCGCTTGGCGAGTACGCGCTCTCCTGGGCCAAGGAGCAGGGGTACGCCGCGATGCAGTTCAACGCCGTTGTCGAGTCAAATCACGCTGCTGTGCGACTCTGGCAGGAGCTTGGATTCCAGATCATCGGCACCGTTCCCGAGGCATTCACCCACCCGACCCTCGGCCGCGTCGGCCTGCACATCATGCACCGGTTCCTCTGAGTGCCGCGACACGGAGGAGGTGTCATATTGAGGAACATAGCATCTCATCCGTGAGGTGCCCTCGTATCCGGGACACGAGATTCCTCGCCTGCGGGCTCAGAATGACACATTGGGGAAGCGCAAGATATGCAGCACGATAAGGTGCCAATCGACGCATCGCTCGTGCGCCGGCTGGTCTCCACGCAATTCCCCCAATGGGCCCATCTTCCCATCAGACCGGTTGAGCTCGGCGGGTGGGACAACCGCACGTTTCATCTCGGCGATCGGATGACCGTACGGCTCCCGAGCGCCGCGGCCTATGCCCTGCAGGTGGAAAAGGAGCACTACTGGTTGCCGAGACTCGCGCCGCATCTGCCGCTGCCCATCCCGGTCCCGCTGGCGATGGGACAGCCGGCCGATGGGTACCCCTGGCATTGGTCGGTCTATCGCTGGCTCGACGGTGAGGTCGCGTCGATCGAGTGCATCGCCGATCTCCGACAATTCGCGATCGACCTGGCCGAGTTCCTCGTCGCCCTCTACCGGATCGATGCCACCGGTGGGCCTCCGCCGGGACCGCAAAACTTCTATCGCGGCGGGTCGCTGACCGTCTACGACGACGAAACCCGCCAGGCGATCGCCGCGCTCGAGGGCGCCATCGATACTAAAGCCGCAACCGCCGTCTGGGAAGCGGCGCTGGCGGCGACGTGGCGCGGCTCGCCGGTCTGGGTCCACGGCGACGTCGCCGCAGGGAACCTCCTGGTGCGGGACGGGCGACTGAGCGCCGTAATCGACTTCGGCACCTCGGGCGTGGGCGATCCCGCATGCGATCTGGCGATCGCGTGGACACTTTTAGCCGGAGAAAGCCGGGAGACGTTTCGCGCGGCACTTCCCCTCGACGATGGCACCTGGACGCGAGGTCGTGGCTGGACTCTATGGAAAGCCCTCATAACCCTCGCCGCCCTCCCCGACGCCAACGCCCTCGCCGCAAGCGCGTCTAGACGAATCGCCGACCACGTGCTTGCCGAGCTGCGCGCGAGCCCGTAAGCGAGATGAGACCGGGTCCTGGCGACCTAGGCGCTGAGGCGGTCGCGGATCGTCGTGAAGGCTGCGTGCATCACGGCCGTAAAGGCCGGTCCTACTGATGCCACAGTGCCCGCCTCTGCGTCGTCCCAGTTGAGAATCACCGCGAAGTAGACCCAGCGCTGCGCCACGTACATGCCGCCGGCGGCCGAGAGAACGTGATCCGTGAACGCGTCGAGGCTCCCCCCTTTGACAAAGGTGTTGACTCCAAGCGGGAAGATCTGGGCAATCTCGTCCTTCAACGACAGGAGCTGGCGGAAGGCGAGGCGCGTCTCGTTGTAGCGGAAGATTTCTCCGGTCAAGGCGCGCGCATAAAAGGCCACCAGATCGTCCGCCGAGCTAGCCATGGTGATCTCGTCGTTGAGCGCGAACCGCGGCGGATACGGCGTATCGTTGACCAGCGGCAGGAGCTTCGCCCAGGTGAGGTTCCTCCAGTCGGGATCGCCGAACACATAGCCGATGAACTGGCGGGTGCTATCGGGGATACGCGTCTGATCGAGACCGAGCGAGGCGATGAGTTCGCGGACCCGCCCCGGCCCGACACGGTGTAGCGCCATGTCGGCGGCGGTGTCATCACTCTCTACGATCATCGCTTGCAGCACGGTGCGCGCCGTCACCTTCCCCGTCAGGTTGGGGGGATTGAAGATGGGGGAGCCGAGCGTAAAGACCGCCTCGTCGAGGACCAACTCCTCCTGCAGTTGCTCGACCAGTTGCACGGCAAGCGGGGTCGGCGCCGCCGGATCGAGCGCCGCCTCGGCCTGACGGAGATACTCAGCCAGGACGAAGGCCTTGAAGGCGCTGGCGATGACCAGCTCGCGATCCGCGACGGATGCGGCCATCCACTCCGGGCGTCCCGCGTCCGGTGGCGCCCAGATTTTGAGGGCTTTGGTTCCCGGGAGCGCGTCGAAGAGCTCGATGACGTCGACGGCGAGGCCATCCTGTGTCAGCTCCTCGCCGATGGTAGTCGTCGTCACCGGCGTCGCATCTTGCGCCAGCATCCGATTGAGTCCGCCGCTCCCAACGGAAGCGGCCACGCCGAGCCCCCCAGCGCGCAGCGCTCCCCGCCGGGAAAGCCGGTTTTTCGTGAACGTCCTCAACCGCTGGCTGGTCATGGGCCGCAGCACCCCCGCCGGACCCTGCATCTGCCGGTCCCGGTCATCTCTCACGCTTTGAACTATCTCGCGCGGCCAACTCTACCGGACAACAGACGCGTGTCAAGAGAAGTCGTGCTGAAGAACGAAGCATCGCAACCGCATGCCGCGGTGGTTCCGGAGCACCGAGATGCTTCGCCTGCGGGCTCAGAATGACACCTTCTCCATGTCACTACCCCGGATGGTCAGCCGCCGGCAATCGCTGAGTCGCCTCAATGTCCAGCAGTGGCGGCACTGGGATCAGGAAAGTCACGGCGTCCGTGCTCGAAGTCAGCGATGTGCCGGCGATAGGCCCACCACATCAGGACCGACGCCGGCGCCGTGGTCAGGACGAACATGAACCAGACCGTTCCCAGCCCCGCCTCGAACCAGCGCACCGCGA
>DASUQU010000170.1:0-2079 GCA_036280495.1 Thermomicrobiales bacterium
AGGATGCGCAGATACTCGACCAGTCCGTACGAGAGGGCGCAGTCGAACTGCAGGACATCCCGGTCCGGGCGCATCCCACCGTAGCGAATCAGATTGCGCGCATCCTGCACCGAGAAGAGGTTCTCCCCGGTCGCCAGGGTATTGGGATAGACCTCGCCTAGCCTTGCCTGGAGCTCATAATCGAGCGGGTCTCCCGCCTCCTCGTACCAGCGCAGCCCATACGGCGCCAGCGCGTCGGCGTAGGCCAATGCCGTTTCTAGGTCGAAGCGGCCGTTGGCGTCGACCGCCAGGCGGGAGCCATCGCCGTCCACAACCTGCAGCACGGCCTCGATCCGGCGCAGATCCTCATCCAGGGCCGCACCGCCGATCTTCATTTTCACCGTCGTGTAGCCCAGGGCTAGATAGCCCCGCATCTCCGCCTGCAGCGCCGCGAGATCTTTGCCCGGCTCGTAATAGCCACCGGCGGCGTAGACCCACACCTTCTCGTCGACCTCACCGTTCCGGTAGCGATCGGCGAGCACTCGATAGAGCGGTTTCCCCTCGATCTTGGCCACCACGTCCCAGATGGCCATGTCGATGACGCCGACCGCCACCGAGCGCTCGCCATGCCCGCCCGGTTTCTCGCCGGTCATAAGCGTCGCCCAAATTCGGTGCGGATCGAAATTCTGACCGGCGTCGGCAAGGAGGGACGGCGGATCGGCCTCCATCAGCCGCGGAATGAAACGATCCTGCAGCAGACCGTGCGGCGCGTAGCGGCCATTCGAGTTGAACCCGTAGCCGACCACACGGCGACCATCCCGCTCGACGTCGGTGATGACCGCGATGACCGAGACGTCCATCTTGCTGAAGTCGATGTAGGCATTCTTCAGCGGCGAGGCGATCGGTACGGTCGTCTGCCGGACGTCGACGATTCTCATTGGCTGTGCTCCTATCACCAGCGACACGATGCTTCAGGTCGTTCATGCGTTTCGACATGCTCAGAATGTCATCCTGAGCACCGGCGAACGTGCAGAACCCAGTCGCACGCGGCGTGCGCTCATGGAGAACGAGATCCTTCGCCCGCGGGCTCAGGTTGACATCTTCTCTGAATCAAGCCTCCCGGAGTGGCCGCAAATGACGCTAATCAGGCGCGGAAATCACCCCTCGCGACCGGCCCTGGATTGTCATGGCGGAAGGTGCTGAAGGCCAGCCCTGTCACTCCCGGTTGGGCCCGCAACCGTGTCTCTGCCTCGTCACAGCGCGGGCTCCACTGCCGGGCGACGACGAGCTCGACCCCCGTCCGCACTGCCACCGGACCGTAGTCGTCGCACAGCATCGTCTCCAGCGGCGGGAGATTGAGGTCATCGAGCGAATTCTGGCGGTAACCGTAGCCGCGATGCATCGGCCAGAGCTGGTGCCACATCGACGGGCACTGCGAAGAGTTCTGGTCGATCACCAGCGCGTCGATGAGCCCCTCCTCGGCCCATGTTCGCCACTCGATCGGCCAGTTCCCGAATGGCGGTCCGATGATGTCACCGCGCGGTACGCCGATCGAGAGCCGGGTTCCGAGCGAGTGCAAATCTGCACGCAGCTCGCGCAGAAAGGTGGTGAAGAACTCACCGTTCACGGTCCGCCAGGCGTCGAGGTCGAAATCCCGCTGGAGAATGTCGACGCCGTGCCGCTCCCGCATCGCCTCTTGCACCGGCCCGCTGAACCCAAACTGGTCGGCGAAGGTTGCCGGTCTCGCCTGCGTGCGCAGACAGAGAAAGACGCCATCCCAGTCGTACCCACACAGGTACTCTTGGATGCGCTCGCGGAAATGCCGGCGCACCTCGGGATAGCCGAAGCAAAGGACGCCCCACTGCCGCGTCTCTCCGGCTCGATCGACGACGGCAAACTCCGGATGCACCCGGCTGAAGGTCGTTTGCCAGGTGACGTGCTGGCCGTGCATGGCGTTGTGGAAGCTACGCTCGCGCTCTCGCCGCGATGGGAGCGGACGTCCTTCATCGAGCACCGAGACGTACAGCTCGGCCCGCATGCCGCGCTCGTGAGCCAGACGTGGCACGACGGCGAAATCATCCCAGTCGATCTCGCGGATGC
>DASUQU010000171.1:0-21870 GCA_036280495.1 Thermomicrobiales bacterium
CGCCAACCGTGGTCCCGACTACGGACCGGACCCCGCCCTCCGCCACCGGCTTCCCGACGCCGGACGGCTACCGTCGGAACGACCCTCCCGCGTTCAGGAGAGAGGTGCGTCCGATGCGACTGGTCCGAACTCCGGCAAGATCACGAGCGCTCGGCTCGCGGGTCGCCGCTGCCGTGGCCACTTTTTCGCTGTGTACAACCGGCGCCGCGGCGGCTCCTGCCGTTCCAGCGAATCTCGGTCAGCCGGTTCTGGCGGTGAGCTCCGCCGATGCCTGCGCCGATAGTGAAGAGGTCGCGTTCCTGGCGTTGATCAACGACTACCGCGCGGCATCAGGTTTACGGCCGCTGTCAATTTCCGCATCCCTCTCGTCGGCCGCTGCATATCACAGCGTGGACATGGCCGCGAACGGCTATCTGGCCCACACACTGCTCGACGGCACGACCGTCGAGCAAAACATGGCCAACTTTGGGTACGAGGGCAGCACGCACGGGGAAAACATTGCGGCCGGTACCCAAACCGCTGCCGAAGCGATGCAGACCTGGCAAGGGAGTGCGGAGCATAACGCCAACATGCTCAATGCGAGCTTTGGCGCGATTGGGATCGGCCGTGCCTCCGATCCAAACTCGCAATATGGTTGGTATTGGACGACGATCTTCGGCGACGTCAGCGATGGTCCGGGCTGGCTCTGCGGCGAGGCGCCGCCGCCCAGCAAGAGCCTGAGTCTCTTTCAGTCGGTTGATGGCGCGACCAGCGCCAGCGACGTCAACCTGCGCACCGGTCCCGGTGCAGAGTATGACGTAGTAACGACACTGGCTCCGGACACGGCAATGACCGTCACGGGCCAGGAGGTGAATGCCTTCATTCCGGTGAAGGTCGACGGCATGTTCGGCTGGGTGGCCACGGACTGGGTCGAGCGCGGCGCGATAACACTCGAGCAAACCGCGTCGCCCACACAGGCGGGGACGGCAACCGCGCTCCAGGCGGTCGAACTGCAGGACGCCCCGACAGATGGCGCGGCCGCAATGGGCACAATCCCGTCGGTTGCGTTGGTGACGCTTACGGGCGAGGCACAGGACGGCTTCCTGCGAGTCGTCTATGAGGGCCAGGAGGGGTGGGCCGACGCCGCCTACCTCGAAGTGGCGGACAACACGTCGGGTGCGGTAGTCGAGCAAGCACAGGCTGCCGAGGCGCCCACGCAAACTGACAACACGGCAGCGGCGCCGGCGCCTAATCCGAACTCGCCGGTCGGGGCGGAGGCGGTTGCGACCAACAACGTGAACTTGCGCGCTCAGCCGAGCTCCACCGCACCGATTCTGAGCGTGGTCCCGGCGGGCAGCGCGGTGACGCTGACCGGTTCACAAGCCAACGGCTACCTCAACGTCCGCATTGCCGGCCAGGCCGGCTGGATCGACAGTCGGTACCTGCAGCGGTAGCGGTCGCCACTCGAGACGAGGGTGGTATGGTCAGAGGGTGGTGGGGTGCTCGGGAGTTCGCTCTCGTGGTCCCTATCACCCGAGCACCACTTACGGCCGCAGGGCGCGCACCGAGTATCAGCTCTTTCGGCCAGAGGTCTCTTGACTCGCGCCGCCGCGACCGCGACGATTCAATCCTGACGAATCTGCTCGCTGGAGGCCCGGATGTCCGACACACCCCCGACCGATTTCGCTTCGCTTGCCGACGAGATCGCCGGCTGGCTTCGCTTCCAGATGGACCAGGTTGGCGCCACGCGTCTCGTCTTGGGTCTCAGCGGCGGGATCGATTCGGCGGTGGTCTGCGCGCTCTGTACTATGGCTGCGGGACCCTCACGGGTAATCCCCGCCATCATGCCCATTCACTCCCGCCCCGAGGATGTGCGTGATGCGGAGCTGGTCGCGAGCGCATTCGAAGTGGTTCCCCGCGTCATCGATCTGGTCCCGGCCCACGATGCCCTAGTCGCCGCGATGCCTGGCGATGACGCCGCCGGTCTGGAAGACGCGAACGTCGACCCGGCTCGTCAGGCATCGCGGCATCAGCTCGCGCTGGCCAACGTCAAGCCTCGCCTGCGCATGACAACCCTCTATTTCCTTGCCAACCGTTACAACGGTCTCGTGGTTGGAACCGGGAATAAGACCGAGCTGGCCATCGGCTACTTCACCAAGTACGGAGACGGCGGAGTCGACGTTCTGCCACTCGGCGACCTCGACAAGACCGCGGTTCGTGGTTTGGCCCGCGCACTCGGGGTCCCGGAACCGGTGATCAGCAAAGCGCCATCGGCGGGTCTCTGGGAGGGGCAGACTGATGAAGCCGAGATCGGCGTCACTTACGACGTTCTTGATCGGGCGCTTGCATTGTTTGCCGGTGCCGAGACCAGGGAGCCGCTTGATTCGGGCACGTTCGACCGGATCTCCGCCCTGGTGACGGCTTCCGAGCACAAACGCCGACCGATTCCGGTGTTTCGGAGGGATACAGTCGACGTCGTCTCGAGGCAGTGAACGGTCGCGCCTGGTCGGTGCCGGAAGCGGAGCATGCGGTTGCACCCTCTCCGTAGACGAACTCGCGAGCTGGATCCGAAAGCGGTTGCGATTTCCGGCCTTGCCGCCGGAGCAGCCTATGTCGCCGTTCTCGAGGCCGATCTCCGGCTGACTGGCAGAAACCTGGACGACCTGATGATCCTGGGTCGTCCATTCACAGAAGAACCGGAAAGGGCGCGTGCCCTTGGTGGCGCAATTCACGCGATGAACTCGCTTGCACTGGCGAGCCTCTACGCCGTGCTTGAGCGGCGCATCCCGGGTCCCCCATGGTTGAAGGGCGTCATCTTTGCCAACGTCGAAAATGTAATCCTCTACCCCATCACACTGTTCGAGGACATCCACCCGGCGATCCGCACCGGTCTGGTTGACCGTTACTTCACGTGGCCGGCATTCTGGCAATCGGTTCCCCGTCACATCGCCTTCGGCGCAGTGCTCGGAGTCCTCTATGACCGACTCCGATCAGTCGACGCAGCTGGCTCTCGCTGAATCTACCGGGATATGTCGTTCATGAGGCCCCGGCCGTACTCGCTCCGCCGGCGCCATGTGAGTCCAGCCACTCGATCGCGTCTACGAGACTCGCCAATCTCGCGTCGACAGCCACCGGTGGGGTCAAATGTCGCGTATGCGCATTTGGTACCCATACGCGACGCATTCCCGCGCGAGCCGCGGCTTCAAGGCCGGCCGGCGCATCCTCGAAAACCACGCAAGACTCAGGCGGGACCGCGAGCCTCTCCGCGGCTAACAGAAAAAGGTCGGGGGCCGGCTTCCCAAAATTCACCTCGTCGCCGGTGACCTCGACCTCGAACCGGCCCATCAGCCCGGCTTCCTTCAGCGCGACCGTGGCTTGCCTCCGAGAGCTTGATGTCGCCAGGGCGCGAGGCAATTCTCTAGTGGCGGCCCAATCGAGCAATGCCACCGCGCCGGGCATGGGAACGACATGCCCCCGTAAGGCCTCGAGCCTCATGGCGTCGTAGGCAACAACCAGTTCATCGAGTGGGTCCGCCAGCTCATATTCTTCTGCCACAACGGCGATCGCCTCGGGCAGCCGCCGTCCTAGAGCCCCCTCCAGTGTACTCGGCAGCATTTCGTGGCCGTGACCGCGGAGGAAAAGCCGTAGCGCCTCCCCCGACACGGTCTCGCTGTCGACGAGCAACCCGTCCATGTCCAGGACGAGCGCCGCAATCGCACTGGGTTGCCTTCGGACCCGTGCAGACACCAATTCCTCCTGATTCACCGTCGATGTTTAGCGCTCTACGATCGCGGTTGACGGCGAAGCGCCGCCTGGTGCTGCACATGTTGCCGAGAACCGATCATACGAGCCATTCCCTGGCGGAGAGACTCGCAAGACACCACACGCTCGGGCCCGAATGGCGCGATGATCACCGCAGGCACGACATGATCGCATGCATGTGGGAGAACTCCATGAGCGAAGATCGCAGTCATTCCTGGGTACGACAGTTCCACAGCCGCGTCGGCTGGGGACTGCAAGCAATTCCCGCACCAGACGACCCCAACCCCACTTCCCAGGTGATGGCCGTCGGGCGGCTCGCCGAGGCGCTCGGTTTCGATGCGTTCTTCCTCGGTGACCACCCGGCGTATGCGCCGGAAGTCTGGGTACATCTTGCCGCGCTCGCCGTGCAGACCTCGCGAGTCCGCCTCGGCTCGGTCGTCCTTTGCGCAGGCTACCGGTCCCCGGTTCTCACCGCGCGGTTGGCGGCGGATCTCGACAATCTCTCCGGTGGCCGCTTCATCCTCGGACTCGGCCACGGTTGGAACGCAACAGAATTCGCGCAGCTGGGCCTTCGCTTCCCTCCGGTGCCGGAACGGCAGGCGGCATTGGCCGAGTCCATTGAGATCATTCGAGGCGTCTGGGGACCCGAGCCATTCTCCTATCGCGGCCACTATCACAGCACTGAACGAGAGCGGGTGGTACCACCGCCGGTACAGCAGCCCTCTCCACCCCTCATCCTGGCTGGGAGCGGAGAACGCACCGCACTCAGGCTCGTCGCGCGCTATGCCGATGCCTGCAATTTTGGACCCGGACATGCCACCGGGTTGGTGAGGACAGCGGACGAGGTGCGACGCAAGAACGCCCTGCTCGACAGGCACTGTCGGGAGTTAGGACGCGACCCCCGGACCGTACTGAGGACCCACTTCACGAGCTGGCTGATGCTGGCACCGACCGAGGCGGCTGCCCGCGCCAAGCTCGACCACTACTACCCGGCGGGAATCAACGAGGAGCAGCGCTTCAGTCGCGTGGTTGGCACTCCGGCTCAGGTCGCGACCTACTACCAGTCGTTAGTCGACGCCGGCATGGAGTACTTCGTCGTACAGACGCTCGACGCCGCAGACACCGAAACGATTGAACTGCTGGCCTGCGAGGTCATCCCCCGCATTCTACCCGCCCCGCGCCCCGCCTCCGGCGCGCCCGATGCGTGATCATGCGTGTCATCCCAGAACCGACGAAAGAAACAATGGTGTGAGCGCGGACCGGGCCCAGAGACCGAATGGGCAAATCCCGGTGCTACCATCCTGACCAGGAGAGGAATCGAGAAAAGGAACCATGGATTGTCCGAGAAAAATCCGCGCCGTCACCCTGATCTCGATGGCGCCATCGCGGCGGCGCTCGCGGCCGGCGCAGTGATCCGGGAATTCTATGAGGGACAAACGGCGGCGACGTATGCCAAGGGTGATGGGTCTCCCGTCACTGACGCGGACCTCGCCGCGGATGAGGCGATCCGTACTGTCTTGAACGAGCGATTTCCGGACGACGGCATCCTGAGCGAGGAAGGCCGCGATGACAACCATCGGATGAGCGTTTCACGGTGCTGGATCGTCGATCCGATCGACGGCACCGAGCAGTTCATCCAGCGTACCGGGGAGTTCGATGTGCTGGTGGCGTTGGTCGAGAACGGTCGACCTTGCGCGGTGGCCGGCTATCAGCCGAGCACCCGGCTCTTGATCACGGCGCTGAAAGATGGCGGCGCCTGGATGCGCAGCGGGGAAACAGGGTGGCAGCGTGTGCGCCTGGAGCCTGCAGGAGCCCCGTTACGCATCGGGACATCAAAGTGGTTTGGCGCTCCCGATAACGCGACCATCATCAACTCAGTCGCCAGTCGGCTCGGGGTAGTGCAGGAACGACCGGCAGTAACCGGGTTTTCACCGCGCATGTTTCTGACTCCACGCGCCGTCGACGTCATGATCGGCGTGCGTCCGGGCGCTGACCAGACGATGGCGTCCGAATGGGATTTTGCGGTTGCTGATCTGGTTATTCACGAGGCGGGCGGAAGAGTGACGGATCTCGTCGGCCAGAAGTTTCGCTACAACAAGCCGGTCCCAAATAATGTCGGGGGGCTGATCGCGGCAGCCGACCCGGCGTCGCACGCTCGAGTTCTGGCCGCGCTTCAGCGGGAACTGGCGGGATCATGACCCGAGCGTCGCACCGCTGGTTCGCTTTCACTCGTGCGAAAGGCACTGGGCGGCGAGGTGCCTCCCCACGACGGACTTACTCAGCAACCCAAATCTACGTTGCCGATTTCGGCGGGCACCCGACTAAAGAAGCACGATCGAGGGAAACATGTCGTTGTTACAACCGGTGACGCGGGCAAGACGGCGCTCGCTCTGGCTGCAAGAGGCACTGGCGCGTGAGCCCGAGGCCGAAATGGTTGAGCCCCTGTCCGGCGGTCATCGCACCGATGTTTGCATCGTCGGCGGCGGCTACACAGGGTTATGGACTGCGCTTCAGATCAAGTGGCTCGATTCATCGGTGGACGTGATGCTGCTGGAAGCCGAAATCTGTGGCTCGGGTGCAAGTGGACGCAACGGCGGATTTGCGACCAGTTGGTGGGAAAAACTCCCGTCGTTGATCCAGAAGTATGGCGAAGAGGAAGGGATGCGGCTAGCCCGTGAGTCCGCGGCGGCGGTCGACGCCATTGGCCAAGTCTGCGCCGACTATGGGATCGACGCTGATTTCCGGCCCGGCGGCGTACTGCATACCGCTACAGCGCCAGCCCATATCGGGGCCTGGAACGAAGCCATGCGAGCGGCACGAGATCGTGGGATCGACGTCTTCACCGAGCTGGACCCCGGTGAGGTGGCGCGACGTGCCGGTTCACCCGTCCACCTGGGTGGTATCTGGGACCGTAGTGGCGCCCGGGTGCAGCCAGCCCTGCTGGCGCGCGGACTGCGCCGGATCGCAATCGAGCACGGAGTTCACATCTGGGAACAGAGTCCTGTCGTGGAGATTCACCGAGGCCGGACGCCGGTCCTCCGAACCACATTCGGCGCCGTCGTGGCCGAAAAGGTTGTGCTTGCCACAAACGCCTGGCTCTGCTCGCTCCCCGAGATCCGGCGGGCCGTCCTGCCCATGAGCAGCGACATGATTGCCACGGCGCCCATTCCGGACCGGCTGGCGGAGATCGGCTGGACCGGAGACGAATGCGTCGCCGACTCGCATATGATGGTCCACTACTACCGGACCACTTCGGACGGTCGCATTGCTTTTGGCAAGGGAGGCTGCTCGCACGCCTACCTCGGTCAGATCACACAAACGTTCCAGGACCCTGGACCCCGCATCGCTCGCACTGAGCGCTCTTTTCGGCGCATCTATCCCGCCCTTGCCGATGTACCGATCACGCACAGGTGGACCGGCCCCATTGACCGCAGTGAGACAAACAGCCCGTTCTTCGGCCATCTCAATGGCAACCCTGACATTCTTTACGGGGTTGGATATTCGGGAACGGGCGTCGGTCCGTCGTATCTGGGCGGGCGAATCCTAGCCTCGACCGCGCTCGAGCGCTACGACGAATGGCAGGACAGTCCAATCAACCGCGGGCCCCAATCGCTCTATCCCTACGACCCGATTCGATTCTTCGGAGGGAATGTCGTGCGCGCCGCGGTACTCCGCAAGGAAGCGAATCTCAACGCCGGGCGAGCGTCGGCGCCAGTTGTCGAACTGCTGCACAGGTTCGTTCCATCTGGGCTGCGCGGGACTCGTCCGGACCTTCCACCCGGCTAGTGGTTCACATGCTTGCCGATCCGTCGCCTTGAAGCTACGCTCCAGTTAGGCGAAACCGAAGCAGCGGGCGCGGGAGGAGTGTCGCATGGAGACGTACAACATTTACATGGACGAAGCGCCGGCGGCGGGGGACGCCAATGGCGACGAGGGGTGGGAGGTCGAGTTCCGCGTCGTCGGGCAAAGCATCGACGACGGGGATCCCGAGAACAACGCCGTCCTGGCTGGGCTCGATCTTGTCGACCTCATCAATTTGCGCGATGCCCTGCAGCAGGAGATTGACAACTTCGCGTTGGCGGCATTGGAAACACAGGCGATGGCCGGCGATACCGGAGAGGAATTGATGCCGTAATTCCAAGCAATCAGCGTAGTTGATTTCCGGCAAGCTTGGCAGGGACAGCAAATTCCAGACTAGGTAAGCCGGTCGCCGGTAGCGGCACCTGCTGGGGACCACTGATTCGCGCTCCCGCGAGGCCTCGCTCCAACGAGAGCGTGTAACGACTGATCAACCAGGAATGGACGTCGAATGGGCTCTCGCCCGGCGCAGGCTCGATTCGACAGTACGAGCCGTCGGACTGGAGCTCCCAAGCGTTGGTTGTGTCTCGCCAGTAGGCGGGGATGATCTCATCCCTGATCTCGGCGGCCCAGTCTCGATCTTCGATCGGGAAGACCACCTCGACTCGCCGGTCGAGGTTTCGCTCCATCAAGTCGGCGCTACCGAGATAAAGCTCATCCTCTCCGCCGTTGCGAAAATAGTAGACACGGCTGTGCTCCAGGAAGCGACCGATGACGCTGATCACGCGGACGTTCTCGCTCCAGCCGGGAACGCCTGGTCGCAGACAGCACGCGCCCCGCACGATCAGCTCGATCTTCACTCCCGCGCGTGAGGCACGGTATAGCGCCCGCACTAATAGCCGGTCGACCAGAGAGTTGACCTTGAAGACCAGCCGCCCGTTCCCATGACGGCGGTGCGCCGTGATCTCGCGGTCGATCGCCTCCAGCAACTGTTGTCGCAACCCGCCGGGGGCGACCCAAATGCCGTGGTAGGCATCTTGCTGCGCGAACCCCGTAAGCACATTGAAGAGGTCCGAGACGTCGGCGCCGATGTCCTCGCGGGCGGTCAGATAGCCCAGATCCTCGTAGAGGCGCGCCGTCGACGCGTTGTAATTTCCCGTGGACAGATGGACGTAGCGGCGTAGTCCGCTCGGTTCACGCCGTACGACCAGCGTGGCTTTGCAGTGGGTTTTCAACCCAGCCAAGCCGTAGGCGACATGGACCCCGTGGCGCTCCAATTCCTCGGCCCAGCTGATGTTGTTTTCCTCGTCGAAGCGAGCTTTCAGCTCGACGAGGACCGCGACCTGCGTGTCGTCGTCACGGGCTTCCACGAGCAACGGGATCAGGGGTGAGTCCCTGCCGATGCGATACAACGTCTGCTTGATTGCGACGACGTTTGGATCGGTGGCCGCAGCACGCAGGAAATCCACAACCGGTCCGAACGACTGGTAGGGGTGGTGGATCAAAATGTCCCGCTCACGAATCGAGGCAAACACGTCGTCTGGATCTTGGCCGGGAACCGCAGAAAGTTTGGGAACCGGTGCAGGAGTCAACGGCGGGTCCTTGAGATCAGGCCGGTCGATTGCCACCAACTCCCAAAGGTCTTGGGTGGCCAGCGGCCCGTCAACGACACAGAGATCGTCGTCTGTGGCATCAAGATGCTCGACCAGCCAATCCCGCACGTCGTCCGGCATCGTGCGATCGATCATCAACCGCACCACCGGGCCAAATGCCCGCTGCGCGATCGACTCGCGCATGACGGTCTTGAGGTTGACCGCTTCGTCGTCGCTGTCGTCTTCATCGAGGTCGATATCGGAGTCGCGGGTGACGTGAAACGGGTAAGACGCGACGACATCGGCTCCGGCAAACAGCCGGCCCAGGTTGGCGGCCACCACCTGTTCCAACCAAGTGAAGACCTGTGGGCGGGCTCGATCGGCGCCGGCGCCATTCGTCACGGGAATGAACCGTGGCAGCGTGGCGGGAATCTTGATGCGAGCGAATCGAGATCCATCTGGCAGCCTGAGTGCGGCGATCAGATTGAGGCTCCGGTTCGAGACGTGCGGGAACCTTCGCTCCCGGTCGATCCCCTGCGGGGTGAGAATCGGGAAGATCTCGCGTTCGAATCGGCGGGTGACGGTTTCTCGTTGCTGGTCACTAAGCGACGCGTAGGGAACGATTTTAATCCCTTCGGCGGCAAGACCCGGGAGCAGATGATCAGTGATAACAGTCGCATGGCGGTCGACCGCCGTCTGCGCCTTCGCCCGGACGGCTCTCATCTGCTCGGCGGGAGTCCGCCCGTCGGGACCGAGAGTGCCGATGCCGGCGTCTAGCTTGCGCTTGATACCAGCAACCCGAATCATGAAGAACTCATCGAGATTTCCGGCGAAGATGGCGGCGAACTTGACCCGTTCCAGAAGCGGGTTCGCGCTTTCTTCAGCTTCGAAAAGGACGCGGCTGTTGAAATCGAGCCAGCTCAACTCGCGATTAATGAACATTTCGGGCTCTAGCGGCGGTAATGCTGAGCCGTCAATCTCAGTGATGCCGACGTCTGCTTTGGTTCCGCGCTCGTCCCGGCGTCCGTTCCCGGTAACGGTACGGCGCCTGCGGGACCGTTTTTCTTCGACTTTCGCCATGTCGACGCCTCGATCCGTCACGCCTCAAGGGCTTGAGACTGCCTGACGCCTTGCTCTTCCTGCTCGACGCTCGTCAAGACGAACTGAACGGCGCTTTCCGCGAGAGTCGACGGACCTGAGGGAAAATGGCTCAGCTACACTCGACCGTGCAGTCCACGCGCAGGTTTGTGCCAGTCACTGTCTGTCAATATTAGCCCAGGACAATAGCGCCATGAATGATGGGGAACGATCAGCTTCGCTTGACCGCTCGCTGGAGATCAAGCCGCCGAATCTGATCCTGCGTGTCATCTGGTTCCTCCTCGTGGGCTGGTGGCTGGCGGGCATTCTCTCGGTCGCCGCGTGGGCGCTCAATGCCACGATTATTGGCCTGCCACTCGGACTCTGGATCATCAACAGATTGCCGACGAGCGCGACTCTGCGGCCACCGAGCTCTCACTATCGAATCCAGGGTGGCGTCCTGCACTCCGGCGTCGAACAGCACTCGTTCATCGTGCGGGCCATCTATTTCCTGCTGATCGGCTGGTGGGTGTCAGGGCTCTGGATGGTCGTGGCCTATGCCTTCTTGATAACCATCGTCGGAATGCCAGCCGCGTTCTGGATGTATGGCAGGATCGGGGCCGTCACGACGCTCTACCGCACGTAACGACGAGCGACCGAAACGGAGACCGGCAGCGGATGGGTCCGCCGCCGGTCTCCGTTCTCCCAGGAATTCGCTCTACGCCGTATTACCGGTCGATTCGGATTCGACCGCGACTCCGGCCGCCGCCAGCGATCCATCCGGGGCTGAGCCGGCATCCTCGATTGCGGTTTCCGCATCGGCTCGTCCGTTCTCTCGAACTGTGGCCTCGATGGTGGCCATCTGGTGCGGAACGATCCCCGCCTCGGGATCGAGAGCTTGCCCGGGGCCAAAGATCTCGATTACGTCCTTGCCATCGAGAGTCTCGTGTTCGAGCAGGGCCGCGACGAGCGCATCCAGCTTGCCTCGATTCTCAATCGTAATTTGTACCGCGCGGTCAAGTGCCTCCTCGACCATCTCTCGTACAGCGCTGTCGAGCCGGTTGGCCGTGGCATCGGAGTAGGCCTTGTCCTGCATGATCTCGCGACCGAGGAAAACATGCTCTTCGCCAGTCCCGAGATAGACCGGGCCGAGCTCATTGCTCATGCCCCAGAGACCGACCATCCGCCGTGCCAGCCCGGATGCTTCCTTGAGGTCGTTTTCAGCGCCGGTCGTGACCTCGTCGTAGACAACCATCTCAGCGGCGCGTCCACCCAGGAGCATAGCCAGCCGCCCGTGAAGGAACGTTCGGCTGTAATTGTGCCGATCTTCCTCTGGCATCTGCACGGTGACGCCGAGTGCGCGACCGCGGGGAACGATGCTCACCTTTCGCAGCGGATCCGATCCGGGAGTGAAATGTGCCACGAGAGCGTGTCCCGCTTCGTGATAGGCAACAACCTCACGCTCTTTCGGATTCATCAGTCCCGAGCGGGTGGTGCCCAGGAGGATCTTGTCCAATGCCTCTTCAAAATCGGAAGCGGTGATCTCCTTACGATTCCGCCGTGCCGCGGTCAATGCTGCTTCGTTGACGAGATTGGCGAGATCGGCTCCCGAGAATCCCGTGGTGCCCCGTGCGAGCGAGCTCTTATCGACGTCCGAGGCAAGTGGCAACCCGCGCGTATGGATGTTGAGCACGGCCTCCCGCCCGGCTTTGTCGGGAAGCCCGATGACCACCTGCCGATCGAACCGGCCCGGCCGCAGCAATGCGGGGTCAAGCACGTCCGGCCGGTTGGTGGCCGCCATGACGATCACTTCCTGATTCGTCTCGAACCCATCCATCTCCACAAGCATCTGGTTGAGCGTCTGCTCGCGTTCGTCGTTCGATCCGCCTAGACCGGCGAACCGCTGACGCCCAACGGCATCGAGCTCGTCGACGAAAACAATGGCTGGGGCGTTTTGCTTGGCCTTGTCAAAGAGATCGCGCACGCGGCTGGCGCCGACGCCGACGAACATCTCGACAAATTCCGAGGCCGAGACGCTGAAGAAGGGAACGCCCGCTTCACCGGCAACCGCCCGCGCCATCAGCGTCTTCCCGGTGCCGGGTGGACCGACCAAGAGCACACCACGCGGTAGCCGCGCCCCGAGCTGGTGGTATTTCGCCGGGTTGCGCAAGAAGTCAACGACTTCCGTTAGCTCCTGCTTGGCTTCTTCCTCGCCAGCGACATCGACGAACGTCACCTGAGGTCTCTCGGGATCATGCTGCTTAGCCCGGGACCGGCCAAATCCAAACACGTTCTGCTGGCCCCGTGACATCTGGCGACCCATGAACACGATCAAGCCCACGATGAGCAGGAACGGAAGGAGCGTGATGAGCAAGGTCGATAGCAGCGATGAGCTGTCGGTCTGCCCCTTGACGACGACGCCGTTCTGCTCCAGGAGAGGAAGCAGCCCCGTGTTTTCGACGGGCGGGAGGGTGGCACGCAGGTTATCGCCTACGACAACGCCTGGCGTCTCGGCATCCGGCGCAGGCGTCACCAACTGCTCGGTAGCGCGGTTCCAGGCGACTTGTTCCTTCAGCTCCGCCGTGATTTCCACGTCAGTTAGGATGACTTCGTCGACGTTTCCGGCCCGTATTTGCTGGTCAACGACCGAGTACGGAACGGTGATGCTCTGGGTATCTCGTTGCGGATCGAAGATCGCGTAGAGCTGGTAGGCCACCAGACCGAGGAAGAGCACCGCGATGGCCCACGGCGGAATTCGCGGACGCCCCTTGTTGCTGGTGCCCGGTCCTCCCGGTCCGATGCGACCACGACCCGGAATCGTGGGGCGCTTGATCGAGGGCCTGGGAGGGGCCTCTTTGTCCTTGACCTTCTCTTTGTCGTTATCC
The DNA here is from genome assembly GCA_036280495.1 of Thermomicrobiales bacterium. GTDB lineage: Bacteria > Chloroflexota > Chloroflexia > Thermomicrobiales > UBA6265 > JACCXM01. Next base: position 13,094 of record DASUQU010000171.1, read on the forward strand.
GGGATCAAGTTCAAGCGCGTTACTCCCGGTCCGCGTACCTCATTCACAGGCTTTCCATTTCTCGTCGCAAGATTGCGATGTTTGGCGGGCTGATACGAGCGTGTCGCAGTGGATGCTACCCGATCTTCATTAATCGCGGCCTGACTTTCTCGGGTTGACATCGAGCAGACGCCAGCGCCCGGGTACTGCGTACGGATCGTCTTCCCCGTGAGCGAACCCGAGCCACTCGACCAGGTGGGACCGGCGCAGGATCCCGGGGATGACTTGCCCGTGGATGACCATCTTCGCGGCGCGGTCACCCTCCCCCCAGCGACGCAGCGCTTCCAGATAGGCTGCGTTCGCCTCGGGGTCCGACTGTAGCAGCGCGATAAACTCGGTCGTCGTGAACTCGTCACCCTCGATCCGGCACAGAATGCCGTCGATAGTCGGCATGAGGAAAGCCGTGACGGCGTCGACGCGATCCGGCCGGTCGAGTGCAGAGTCACTGGATGGATTCGCGTGTGTCATCTCTCCGCTTCCGAACGCGACGACTCTTCGTCCGAAGAATGCAAGACGACGTGCACGATGGCGAGGTCCCGAGTCACGATAAACTTGTCGGCATCAAGGCTACGAATTGCCTTTCGATCTATGTCTATTCGGGGAGATCGCCAGTTGGCTACCCGCTTCGTAATGCTTGTCGATCCACTGTCGCGCTGCGGCTTGCGCCTGCCCTGGGCGCTGACCATAGCCGTTGTGGCCAGTGTCTCTGCCCCTGTCGCTCACGACGCCTCCGCGAAAGCACCACCTCTGGTGACGACAGTGCTCGATGCAGAAGCGCTGACGGAGCCGGGTTATGATGCCGCCCCCGTCGTGGTGATTCCCCAGGGGACTGAAGTCGAACTTACGGGTGAGGCTGCGCCCGGGTTCCTTGCTGTGTACTACGACGGTGAGGCTGTTTGGGTTCCCGCCCAGTACCTGTCGCTCGGCGATCGACCGGGTATCGACACCGCCCTGACCGCTACGGACACCCCGCTGCTCGATGCCCCCATGCCTGACGCATCGGTGCTGGAGATCATTCTCGAGGGACAGTCCGTCATCCTCACCGGTGCCACCGTGGATGGCTATGACGCGGCCGCGCATGACGGCACCGGCGGCTGGGTCGACGAGCGAGATCTATCGCGATGAGCCGCGACGAGAATCCCAACGGTCTAGCACGCGGCGAAAGCTCGCACGATCTACCTCGCAGCGCTCGGATAGTGGTGATCGGCGGCGGTGTCAATGGCCTATCGACGGCGTTTCAACTCGCGAAGCGCGGTGTGCGAGATGTCGTCGTCCTCGAACGGCGCCATCTCGGGGCTGGTGCGACCGGAAAATCGGGAGCGCTCGTTCGCTGCCACTACGCGAACGTACCGGAAGCGCGACTGACCCAAGAGAGTCTGCACATCTTTCGCAACTGGGATGATGAAGTCGGCGCTGGCTGTCCCGGCTTCACCCCCACGGGGTTCATTCAGGTCGTTGCTCCTGAGCACGAGGATCGGCTGCGTCAGAACGTCGCGGACCAAAATGCGGTCGGCATCGAGACCCGCCTGGTTGACCGCGACGAGCTCCGAGAGATCGATCCTTTCCTCTACACCGACGATCTTACCTTCGCCGCCTACGAGCCCGGCAGCGGCTTTGCCGACCCGAATGCGACGTTGCACGGATTCGCTCGCGCGGCCAAAGACGAAGCTGTTCGCGTGTTTGAAGAAACGCCGGCTACCTCGATTCAGACTACCGGCGGCCGCGTCTCAGGAGTCGAAACGCCTCTTGGCACGATTTCAACCGACACGGTGCTCGTGGCAGCCGGTTCCTGGGCTGATCGTCTCTTGACGCCGTTAGGCATTGATCTCGGCCTGCAGCCGGTACGCACCCAGGTCGTGGTATTTCGCTGGCCGCCGCGGCTCGAAGGCTACGGTCACCGGGTCGTCATCGATGCGATCAATCACTCCTGGTTGCGGCCGGAGGGGGTCAACTGCACGCTGATCGGAGCCGAGCGCAGTGTCTTCACCGCTGATCCTGACGCCCTCGACGAGTCGGTCGACGCCGCGGCCATCCCCGTGAGTCGACGCGCGCTCGCGGCGCGGTACCCGATCTTCGCCAACGCGCTCATGCGCGGCGGCTGGTCCGGCACGTATATGCGCAGCCCTGATGGGCATCCGATCATCGATCAGATCCCAACGCTTCCCGGGCTCTGGGTGATGGCTGGCGACAGCGGGACGTCATTTAAGACCGCGCCCGCGATCGGCGTCTGCCTCGCCGAATGGATCGTCGATGGTGCACCAGCGCTGGTCGACCTTAGGCCTTTCCGAGCTTCGCGCATTAGCGAGGGCGCACTCTGGCTCGACGCGCTTTCATACGGCGACGACCGCCAGTTGACGGTTTCGCGCTAGTTAGCTTCAGCTCTCCTCGGGGGTGTCTCCGCGACGCAGGCTCGCGTAGCTCTCGTAACGTTCTCGCCCAATCTTGCCGCCATCGACTGCGGCCCGGACCGCGCAACCGGGTTCGGACAGATGTGAACAATCGGCATACCGACACTCGTCCAGGAATGGCCGCATCTCGGGGAAGAAGTGGTCGAGCTCGTCAGCCGCAACCCCCTGGAGCGAGAGGGCGCGAATTCCAGGCGTGTCCGCGACGAAGGTTTGCGCCTGACCGGGAATTCGGTGTAGCACCGTGGCCGTCGTCGTGTGCCGTCCTTTCCCGGTCGCTGCTGAGATCGCGCCGACGGCGCGATCCCGCGTCGGGTCGAGCACGTTGAGCAGGCTCGATTTTCCAACCCCCGATGGCCCAGCGACCGCAGTAATTTTCCCACTAAGTGCCAGGCGCAGATCGTCGACCCCCTGGCCCGTTTTGGCACTGAGATAGAAGACGGGGTAAATCGCCTCGTAACGGCCAAAAAGGCCCTGCGCGAGCGACGGCTGGCCGTTCGCCATGGCGACATCGAGGTCCATCTTGTTGACGCCGATCAGAGCGGGCAGACTTCGCGACTCCGCCATAACCAGAAACCGGTCGAGTAGGCGCAGGTGCGGCTCGGGATCCCGCACCGCAAAGAGAAAGAGTGCTTGATCTGGATTGGCCAGGATGATCTGCTCGACGTCATTTGTATGACGCGCGAGCCGGGAAAGCGTACGCGTTCTCGGTGCGACCGATTCAATGCGCCCCTCCCCTTCCCCGACATCTCTCACCCACACCCTGTCCCCGACGGCCACGAGGTCGGTCCCGCGCCGCCGCCGCTTGAGGGCACCCTTGACCGTGGAGAGCAACTCGCGACCGTCCGCCAACTGAACGGTGAAGAACAAGCCGTAGGCACGCACCACTACGCCCGGCAGCGCTCCTGGCGGCGGAACAGGATCCAGCTCGAGATCCCTCGAATCATCACTTGAACGGGGTGCGGTTCTTCGCCGCGTGGTCACCGGGAACCTATCGCGTGCGACGGAAAGTACGGGGAACACGCCGCGAGGAGATGCTCACGGGACGCGGCAAGGGGGCGCCTCCCGGCGCCCCCTTTTCGGTGATGTCGAATTCGCCGGTGCACTAGGTGCAGACGCCTCCCTGACAGAGGAGCCCGGAGCAGCAATGGCTACCAGTGCTGCAGGCGCCGCCTTCGAAGCGGCAGCAGTTGAGACTGCCGTCGGAATCAATGCCGTTGTTGCGGCAGAAGGAGGCTCCGCCGACCGCTGTGCACTCCGCGTCGGCGGCGCATGCGCCGCCGAGGGCGACGTTGCCGCCCCCCCGGCTGCCACCAATCGGTTGGCAGACGCCGCCGGAACAATCGAGTCCGCCGCAACATTGCGATCCAGCGGAGCAGCCGCCGCCCTCATAGCGGCAACAGTTGAGCGGACCATCGCTAGCGATCCCATTGTCGTCGCAGAAAACGGCTCCTCCCGCCTGGCTGCATTCGCCGGTATTGGCGCACTGGCCGCCGAGTCCGATGGTTCCACCACTACCACCGGCGGTTCCGCAGACCCCGTTCGTGCAGCGCAGACCGCCGCAGCAGACGGTGTCACGATCGCACCAGCCGCCGTTATTGTGACAGCAGTTCAAGACACCGTCGGAGTCAATCCCGTTCGATGCGCAGACCGCCGCCCCCGCGGCCTGGCTGCATTGGCCGGTCTGTGTACACTCCGCGCCGAGCGCCAACCCACCGGTGCGGTTGTTCGTGCAGACACCATTGACACAGTAGAGACCACCGCAGCATCCAGCGCTGTAGTCGCCTCCCGAGCAGGCGCCACCTTCATTGCGGCAGCAGTTCAGCGGACCGTCGCCGTCAAAGCCATTGTCGGCACAGACAGTTGCTCCACCGCTCTGACTGCATTGTCCGGAAGAGGTGCACTGCGCCCCGGGAGCGAGTCCGCCCGATGTCGTCGTTCCCGATGAAGTACCACCACATGTGCCATTGACGCAGAAGAGATTTGCGCAGCAGTGGACGTCATTCGAGCAGGTGCCACCGCTGTTGCGGCAACAATTACGCGCGCCATCGGCGGTTATGCCGTTGCTGGCACAGACTACTGATCCTCCGCTCTGGCTACATTCGCTGGTCGAGGTACACTCGGCGCCGAGTGCACGTGCGCCTGTACTCGTGCTACCACCGCCACCACACGCGCCGTTCACGCAGACCGCCCCACCGCAGCAGTGGAAATCCGCGGTGCACGCACCGCCTGCGTTGCGGCAGCAGTTGAACTGTCCGTCGCGAATAATGCCGTTGTCGCTGCAGACGACGGCACCCCCAGCCTGGCTGCATTCCGAATTGGCGCCGAGCGCGGAACATTGCCCGCCCAGGGGAATAGAGTTTTGCGCCCGTGCCAGCCGCGGCATGCCAACCGGCAGCCAGGTTGCTGCGAACGTGGCGGCGAGTCCCTTGAGCACGCGACGGCGGGACGTTCCCGCGGCGATCGCCCGCGCTAATTCGTCAAAACGAAACCCGTCCATGCTGGCGTCTTTCTCCTCCAGCCCGCCCGAAGTCGCGGACCCCGACTCCCCTCTTCCCCTGAGACCCGTCGGTCAACGCCAATGCCATGGAAGCGTTCCGCTCCGCACGGCGGAACCAGGCATCGCGTTCGCGCGGCGCGGGACGCGGACAAGTCTTCCTGTTCTTGTCAACGCAGCACGGGGCGGCGGCGTTTCCATTGGAAAAGCGGGGGTTTCCCAGGCGATCATAGGTCGGTCAGTTCCCAGGTGTCAACACCCCGCTCCATTGCCCGGCCTGTCCGTACGGGAGGCGGCGCGGTGGCGCGACTAGGGCAAATAGTGGGTCCAGGTTCGCGAGCCGAATCGCTCCCGGGCTCGCTCCTCGGCCTCAGCGAACTCCTCGGGATGGAGCGCGTCCGCTTCGAGTCCGAATCGCCGCCGGAACTGCTCGACCATGTACTCGATAATGGCCTCACGTGGCAGGTTGGTCTGCTGGCGCAGGGGAGCCACGCGCTTATCAGCGGAGGTAACCCCCTTGTCACTCAATTTCTCCTTCCCCGTGCGCAGTACCTCGAGCAGCAGGGGGAGATTCATGTCATAGGCCATTGTGGTGTGATGGAGCACCGCCCCTCCGCGGCGCGCCTGCGCTGCGCCGCCGATTTTGCCGGCGCGCGACGTGATGTCATTGAGCGGGGCGTACCACGCATCGATCCCCAGTTCACGCAACGCGTCGACGACCCAGTCGTCAAAGAAGCGGTACGATTCCGCGAACGTCATCCCCGCTGTCATCGATTCTGGAGCATAAAGTGACCAGGTAATCGCGCCCTCAGGCTCGATGAACATGGCGCCGCCGCCGCTGATGCGCCGCACGATCTCGATGCCACGGCGTGCCGCGGCCACCTCGTCGACTTCGTTTCGCACCGACTGAAATCGCCCCAGGACGACACAGCGAGCGCTCCAGCCCCAGATGCGCAAGGTGGGCTGACGCCGGCCCGCTCCAACTCGCTCGACCAATACCTCATCGAGCGCCATGTTCAGCAACGGGGTTCGCGCCACCGCGGGCAGCAGCTTCCAGGGGAAAGCCCTCCAGCGCGCCGTGTCTGCCAGGGTCGTCGATGGCGCGTCAGTCATCGTCAGCTCGCTGATGCCCACCGCAACCCCGCAGCGCGCGGACAACAGCACCCGCCAGCGCTTCCGGAGATGACCCGACTAACTCTGCCCTTGAATCGAGCGCGCTCCGAATACTTGCCGCATAGCTGGCTTCGTCGAGCGAGGCAGGGGTGTTCTCGAGCGCTCCGGCGAGGACAGGCAGTGCTTCCTCCGGGTAGAGGAAAAAATCGCCAGTAACCACGACGTTGCGGAGTTCACCGTTAACGACGTCGAACTCGACGGCGATCAGCTTACCGCCCGGCGTCTTGAATTCACCCCGGCTCTTCATGCAGACGAGGTCACGGCCGGCCTGACACGCCGGCGGCCTCTGCCATGCGGATCAGGACCTGGAAACACTCTCACGAAGCCGGCGCCGCTGCCGCTCGTCAAATTCGACATGTCGCTCGACCTCGTCCGCCAGGGAGATCTCACCCTCGGTCTCATCGATCGCTTCACGGGTCCAGTCCTTCAAGGAGAGGTTGATCAGGAGCGAAACGAGGTCCCCACGGGCGACCTCCAACTCGTCCACGAGCACAGAAAGATCTTCATCATCCGCCGCTTCGCTCGCCTGCCACGCTGGCAGATACGGGGTCTCCTCGCGAGTGATGGCCTGCAGCCGCTCCAAGATGGCGCGATCCCGGTTCCGGATCTCTGCCACGAGACGCTTCGTCTCAGGCGCCGCGTCAAACCCACTAGTTTCTTCGATGAGCTCGCGAATTTCTGAGGGCGTGCTAAGCAGATCGTCGATTAGATCCCGGTAGGCATCCAGCATGGCGACTTTAGTGGCCCGTACTGACCTAGACCGGAATCAACGGCACGGAGCCAATGACCGCGATTTCCCAGTTGACATTGAAGGGATCCCGGAAGGTGAATGACGCGATTCCCGACCGCAAAATCGTCAGCGGTCGCATCAAGACTTCACCCTTCATCGTCGCGAACGTGTGTGAGTCAACGCCCAGCGACACCGTCTCCAGCGCCCCCTGACCGAGGAGGTCGCCAAGTGCGACCCGTCGCGCGGCGAGGGTCAACGGGCCGTTCGAGAAGTACGTGGTATCCGCCATCTCGCCTGACTGCAGCGCGCGATCCCAGGAGTAATCAGGCGGCAGCGGCACCTGCGTCCCGTCCGTGCCACGCCGCACCCGGCCGAGGAGCCGCATGCCGAAAAAGTCCTGGTAAAACTGTTCGGCTTTGCGGAGATCGTTGACCTGGACAAGCACGTAGTTGATGGCGCGAATCTGGAGAGCGCTGGCAGGTTCTCCGGAGGGCAATATATCGCCGGCCTCATCGCCAGGAGCGGCGACCGCAACCGGCGCGGTTTCAAATGTCATGTCCGCTCTCGATTCAAACTCAGAAGCACCCGGCCCAACTGAGTACCGCGGCGTCCTGGTCACTGGCTCATGGTCGCCGATGTGCGGGATTGTGCGCTCGACCCACGGCTGATCTCGACGAATGAGCGCGACCATCCGCGCCCGATCGACAGAGCCCAACGGATAGCGGGCACCTCCATGCAGCACCACCCGCACATCGGGATGGGGAGCATCGCTGGCTTCGTACCAATCGAACAGGGAGTCGACCACGCGCAGCGAGTGGGCGGCAACCGTCATATCGAGGTAGGGATCGTCCACTCCCAGACCATGCGACGGGCGAACCACCAGTACCTGCGTGTCGCCGGCACGTTCGACGGCGATGCTCGCCGCCTCGGCCAGCGACTCTGGCACCTCCAACAAGAACCGGTAGGCCATCCTGCCCGTTTCCTCCGCCGACCCTAGTTCGGTCACTGACGCGCCACACTGTCTGACGCCCGATGTCGGCGGATTGTACCGTACCCGTCCTTGCCTTCTTCGTCGGACGGCGGTGACTCAAAGCCTATTGCGACCGGCCCAACCGATCAGTGCTGTTTTCGAGACCAAGCACTCCCCCTGGTCATACGTCGGTCCCGCTCCTCTCCTTACGGCCCATGTGAGCGTCAGGCCCGTCTCGTTCTGGGCGCTCGGAAGGAGGAGCAGCGGTTCAGGACGTCGGCATTCGCGCTGTCCCGCGCTCGGGAGCTAGTCGAGCGATGAGTCGCCTCGACGCAATCAGCCTGGCCATCCTGATCGAGCTGGGTCTGACCTCGAGCGACGCGGGCTGGCGCCTAGCGGATGCCGCCGACAGCGGACCCCAAGTAGTTCGGGTGGCGAAAAAGTACAAAGGAGCAACATATAAGTGGGGCGGAGCATCTCCAAGAGGGTTCGACTGCTCTGGTTTCATCTGGTACGTGTGCAAGAAGGCCACTGGCAAGAGCATCACCCGTGGCGTTAATGAACAATCGAAGCACGGGCGTTCTGTCAGTCGTGGCAAATGGCGCCTGGGTGATCTCGTCTTCTTCGAGAACACGATCGAGCGCGGCTTGTCGCACGTCGGTATCTACGTCAAAAGAGACGATTTCATTCACGCCGAAAACGAGCGGACTGGCGTCGTCATCTCGAGCCCGAGTTCAGACTACTTCAGCAAACACTACGCGGTAGCGCGCCGTTTCCTGTGACCTCCCAGAGCCAGATGGAGTCAGCACGCTTGGCCGTTAAAATTCGTCGTCATACCCTTGCAGATCGCGCACTAGCTCCTGAACCTGGACCGACGCTTCGTTCGCCAGCCGAAGGACCTGATCACGACGTTCCGCGTCGAGCAGGGCATAAAGCGCCAGCCCGATCCCGGCTCCAGCCCAG
>DASUQU010000172.1:0-2066 GCA_036280495.1 Thermomicrobiales bacterium
TTGCCAGTCGGCGTTACCGCCTGCTGGACCGACCCGCGAGCCGACGCGCGGCGGGAGTTCAATGCCACGTTGAATCCGCTGCGGCGCGCAGAGAAACCGGAGCTGACGGCAGTGACCCCCGATGACTTTGTCGTCGAGCACGCGGCGCGGCAGCGAGCGGCCGCCGAGCGGCGCGCCGGGCTAGAACTGGATCGAGTGGGACGATTCGCCGAGTCACGCGCCCGGATGCGGCAATCCCAAGCCTTCTTGGCAGCCGCGCCGATGACGGTCGAAGTCCAGGCCGATCTCGCCGAGACCATGTCGCTGGCATCGGCGTCTCCGACTATCGCCTACGGGTCGCACGTTCGAAAGTCGGCGCAACTCCGGGAGGATCAGCGACGACGCGGTCGTCAAGGGTCTGCACCGGAACGTCAGGCCGGTGACCGCTGAAAGTGGAGAGGGATCTCCTCCGGTAGTATGGCTCGCGTGCACTCCATAGCAGTTGTCGTGATCGGTGACGGGGAAAGCGCCCGCGGCATGGTCGCAATCGGGGAAGGCCCGATAGGATTGGGAGATTGTCAACGACCGCCGTCGTCCGCCGGGTTGACATGCAGATCGTGAACCGTGAATAGACAGCAGCTTCTGAACCGACTTGATTCGGCGTGGATGGCGTTCCAGGCATCGTACGCCGGTTTGTCGGACTCACAGCTGACGGAGCCCGGCGTCGCGGGTGAGTGGTCGGTAAAAGACATCATCGCGCATGTGAGCTGGTGGGAGGAAGAGGCGTTGCGGCACCTGCCGTCCATCATCGCCGGCGAGCGTCCACCCCGGTACTCCACGATCTACGGTGGCATCGACGCGTTCAACGCGATGATGGCCGAGCAGAAACGAGACCTGTCGCTATCCGACGTCCTGAGGCAACAGGACGATACTCACCGGCGGCTTGTCGAATTCATCCTGAGCGTGTCCGAAGACCAGTTCACGCGGGAAACGCGCTTGCGGCGTCGCCTGCGGCTCGATACCTACGGCCATTACCCGATCCACACAACGTCGATCCGGGAATGGCGGCAGCAGCGATCTCTCTAGGACGCCGACAACGGTGTGTATTTCCCTCCGCCGATCCGCGCCAGAGAGACCGGGGCAGATTGCTCGCTTCCCCGGCGTCCCGGCCACCTCTCCAAGGCGTCCATCCATCCGGCTGCCCCCGTGTCTACGAAAGTCGCCTAAATTGGGCCAGGAGCGGCGGCGTGCCGATTTCTGCCAGGATGCGAAGAATCAGGCAGGAACCGATCGCAACTCCGCCGCCGTCTCGGCGATCCGTTCGACCTGGGCCGGGTCGATATCTGATGGAATCTGGATGATTGCCTCGCGGATGCCTATTTCCCGCAGGCGGCCCGTGAATTCGCGAAGTGCGTCCGGAGAGTCCCAGGGATGCTCCTCCGACAGAATCGCCGGGACATAGAGGTGCGAGCGCAGGATCTCGTTGGGATCCCGACCTACTTCAGCGCAAGCTTCGTCCAGCAGACGGTTGCGCTCGCGCATCTCGGCAATCGAGCCGGTCGAGTTCCAGCGGTCGGCGTGACGGGCCACAATGCGCATCATGCGCGGCCCGTGGGCGCCGAGGGTAAACGGCATGCGCGGCTGTTGCAGCGGCGCGGGCCGGAACGGCGCGTCGCGAATCTGGTAATACGTGCCGTTGTAGGTCGTGGTGTCTTGGGTGAAGAGCAGGTGGCAGATCTCGACCGCCTCGCGAAAGCGCCCGATCAGCTCGGCGTTCGCGGGGAAAGGGATGCCGAACATCTCATGCTCGGGGACGAACCACCCGGCGCCGAGTCCAAACTCGAGCCGTCCACCCGAGATGTGGTCGACCGTAACGGCCTCCTTGGCCACCAACGGCGGGTGACGGAAGGTATTGCAGGAGACGAGCACCCCGATGCGGACGCGCGCCGTATTCAGGGCCAGCCCCGCCAGTAGCGTCCAGGGTTCGAAGATGGGGCCGTCGAGTTTGAACGGTGGCACATAGTGATCGGCTAGCCATAGACTATCGAAGCCGAGTCGCTCCAACCACGCCCACTGTTTCGCCAGTT
>DASUQU010000173.1:0-4650 GCA_036280495.1 Thermomicrobiales bacterium
ATGACCGAGGACGATGGGGAAGGTCACTCCGGGTAGACCGCCGCGATAGACGTAGGCGTCGGTACCGCAGATCCCGCACAGCTCCTGTCGCACCAGGAGTCCGTCTGGGTCGGGATCAGGAACGTCGGCCTCGGCGACGACGAACGTCCCGTCAGGACCGTCGAGGATGGCCGATTTTCCGCGCATGGTTACAACTCCTGAGCGATGTCGACAGCAAGTCGTTTCGTGGTTCGAGAAAGGATTTGACGACTGTCATTCTGAGCCCGCGAGCGAAGAATCTCGGTGCGCCGCAGCCCCGCCAAACAGCCGAGATGCTCCGTTCCTCAGCATGACACCGCTCCGTGGACGGCCTCCAAGTCCGTGGTACGGTGTGTCCGGCACACGGAAGCGGTTCGTTGAGCGCATCGATCGATTGATCGGCTCCCCGGCGCGATGAACGGCAAGTGTACGGGTTCCAACGCATCAACGGTGCGCGCTCGAGGCCGGCTTGCCGCCGAAGCGTGGCTGGCTATGTTCGTCTGTGGCGTGCTCCTCTTCGCCGGCGTGCCAATCGCTCAGGCTGACTTCGAGTTGGGCCACGAGGGACTGACCGGGCGCCACCGGCTGGCAGACATGTATGACTCACCGGGGGCGGTCTGTGACATCGTTCTACCGGGCAACGATTCGCTCGGTGAGACCTGGCTGCGAGTCAATCCGCCGATCATGTTCGCGATCAACCGCACCGATGCCGTCGACGAACAGCAGGTCGGCTGGCGGGCGACCGTCTCCGCGTTGAACGAAGCGACCGGGGTCTGGCGCGTGGTGCGTCGCAGCGGGATGACGCGCACCATGGCTACGGACAAGCTCGCCAGCTACTTCAACGGTCAGGGCTGGCTGGCGGGGTTCCCGCTGGCGCGTGCGACCTACTCGGTCACTGTCGAGATGGTCTGGTATGACCCGGACGATCCGCGTCAGATCGAAGGTCGCGCCACACACGAGGTCGAGTATTTCTCGATCGTGCTGCGCCACAACGGCGAAACAATGCGGGGGCACACCTCGTCTGTCTGCGGCTCTCCGCTGTAGCCCAGCAGCCATCCGAACCAGGCGCGCCACTGCCCTCGCCGGGACGCTCTCCGCTGGCACGCCGATTGCAACCCGGGTGGCGGGACCGACTCAGCCGACGAGATTCCTCGCCGCCAGACACTCGGAACGACACGCGCGTCGCCAGGCGCTACAAGCATCACGGACTGAGAGCACGGAATGCCCCGACCCCTTTCCGAACAGGTCATCGTCATCACGGGAGCGTCTTCCGGAATTGGCCGGGAGACCGCGCATCAGCTGGCGAGACATGGCGCCGCTCTCGTCCTCGTCGCCCGGAACGAAGCGGCGTTGCGGGAGACGGCGGCCGAAGTCGAGGCGTTTGGCGGCCGAGCTCTCGTGGCTCCCGCCGATGTCTCCGATCCGGCAGAGGTGCAGCGCGTGGCGGACCAGGCCGCGAGCCACTTCGGTCGGATCGACACCTGGGTCAACGGCGCGGCCGTCTCCACCTACGGCACCGTCGAGCAGACGACGATCGACGAGATACGGCGCATCATCGAGGTCGATCTCCTGGGGACGATCTATGGGATGAAGGCGGCGTTGCCCTATCTGCGTCAGACGGGAGGCGCGCTGATCAACATCTCCTCGGTGACGGGGAAGCGAGCCGTCCCGTTGCAGGCGACATACAGCGCGGCAAAGCACGGCATCGTCGGGTTCTCCGAGGCGCTGCGCATGGAGCTCGAGCACGAACGAGCGGGTGTCTCGGTGACGACGATCCTTCCCTACGGGATCAATACGCCATTCTTCAACCACGCCCGCTCCAAGCTGGGTGTGCTGCCGGGCCCGACTCCCCCGGCCTACGAACCGGCTGCGGTCGCCGAGGCGATCGTCTGGGCGGCCGAGCACCCGACGCGCCAGATCGTCGTCGGTGGCGCGGCGAAAGGGGTCTTGCTCCTGCAGCGTCTGAGCCCAGCCCTGCTCGACCGGCTGATGACGATGGGGGGATTGGCGTTCAAGATGCAGCAATCAACCCGGCCGGATGATGGCGTCGACAACCTCTTCGCGCCGGCTCCGGGCGGCTACGCAGTACGCGGTGAGTTCGACCGGATCACGATCCCGGGGAATGGGTACACCAGGACGTTCGAGTTCCATCCGGTGCGCCAGCGGCTGGCGGCGGTGGGGATCCTGCTGGCGATCGTCGCAATGGTCCGACGCGTGGGGAGAGGGTGAGGGCGGGTACCTCGTCACCTCTGCCGCCAGTCATGGTATCGAGTCGGGCGAGGGTGATAGGGTGATGGCAGACGCGGGCAACGCAGATGTTGCCCCTACAGGGTGTCTTGCCGTCTGCCGACTTGGGGATCCACCATGACCGATCTTCGGGAACACGCCGCCGACGTCGAGACCGAGTGGCCCGGCGACGCTGCTGAGCTGCTGAGCAGGCATAAGGAAAGCCTCTTCCCGAGCGTCGGGCTCTTCTACGACGAGCCGATCGAGCTGCGGCGCGGTGAGAGGCAGTACGTCTACGACGGCACGGGGCAGCAGTACCTCGACTTCTTCGGTGGCATCGCCACCGTTTCCTCCGGTCACGCCATCCCGGAGATCAACGAGCCGATCAAGGAGCAGCTCGACCGGATCATCCACTCCAGCACGCTCTTCCTGATCCGCTCCCAGATCGAGTTGGCCGAGCGGTTGCGGATGATGACTCCGCCCCGGTTGAACAAAGTCTTCTTCACCAACAGCGGCACCGAGGCCAACGAGGCCGCCTTCCTCATCACCACCCTCAACCGGCAATCGAACGAGCTGATCGCTCTCCGCCACTCCTACCACGGCCGCTCCTTCGCCACGATCAACGCCTCCGGTCAGACGCCCTGGCGCTCCAGCACGCTCTCGCCGCTGCACGTCCACTACGTCGGTAACCCCTATTGCTACCGCTGTCCCTGGGAGAAGACCTATCCGGAGTGCGATCTGCTCTGCGCCCGCGATGTCGAAGCGGTGATCCGCACCACCACCAGCGGCCAGCCGGCGGCCTTCATCGCCGAGCCTGTGCAGGGCGTGGGCGGGTTCATCACCCCGCCGCCAGAGTATTTCATCCGGGTCAAAGAGATCCTCGATCGCTACGGCATCCCCTTCATCAGCGACGAGGTGCAGACCGCCTGGGGGCGCATCGGCGTCGCCGACTGGGGGTTCCAGGCGTACGGCGTCGAGCCGGACGTCATCGTCTTTGCCAAAGGGCTGGCCAACGGCGTCCCCATCGGGGGTGTGATCGCCACTGACGAGCTGGCCGGGGCGATCCGATCGCTCTCGCTGTCAACGTTCGGTGGTAACCCGCTGGCGACCACCGCCGCCATGGCGAACCTCAACTACATCGCCACGCACAACCTGCGTGAGAACGCCCGGCTGGTGGGAGGCTACCTCATGACGCGGCTGTGCGAGCTGGCCGAGCGGCACCCGGTCATCGGCGACGTGCGGGGGATGGGATTGATGGTCGCAGTCGAGCTGGTGCACGACCGCGAGACAAAGGCGCCGGCGCCGGATGTTCTGGGCCGGGTCCAGAACGAGGCGAAGCGACGCGGGCTCATCATCGGGCGCGGCGGGTTGCACGCCAACGTAATCCGCATCTGCCCGCCCCTGATCGTGAGCGAGCGCGACGTGGATGACGCGGTGCGCATCCTCGACGAAGCGTTCACGGTGGCGACAGCAGCCTGAGCCGCGAGAGATTCCTCCATCCACAACAGCCGACAGACCGGTAAACTCTCTCTGGGGAGACTGGTCGAGTTGGTGCCGCGAGGGAGAATACGGGGTAGATGCTGTCTGTATTGCAGGAATCGTTCTGGGAGCGTCTGTCCGGAGTTGTTCGCCTGAACAGACTGACTTACGAGCTGATTCAGCGCGACTCTAATGCTACCAGTCAGGCCTGGTGGATCGTCGTGCTCCTGGGTCTGGCCAACGGCATCGCCCTGATCGTCACCCCGGTCGTCACCGTGGTCCCCGGCATGTCGGAGGAGATGGCGCGCAGCGCCGCCGAAGTGGCGGCCGCGCTCACCTTTGACACGACCGGGCGCCAGCTCATGGCTTTGGCTGCCGGAATTCTCGGGGCGATCCTGAGCTGGTATTTGTCGTCGTGGCTGCTGCGGGTGATCGGGAATCGGGTGGCTGGCCGCGCAGGCCGGCAGGTCACGGGCGAGGAGATGCGGCGACTCGTTGCCTGGGGCTACTCACCGACACTGGCGTCGTTTCTATCGCCGATTCCGGTGGTCGGTCCGCTCCTGGCCACCGTGGGTACCCTGTGGGCGTTCGTTACCGGGGTGATGGCGGTGAGGACCGCGTTCGACGTCGGCATCTGGAAGGCAATCGGTATCGAGTTGGCCGCATTCCTGGTCGTGCTTGTCGTGGTCACGGTTATCGTGATATTCACCGTCATGATCGCCTGGCCACTCGCCTGATTGGTGGTGCCAGAACGCAAGGAGGTTCGCAATGCAACCAACACCGTATGGTTCGACCCGATCGACATCGTATGCCGACCGCCTGCTTGGTGCGCTCAGGCTCGATGCGCGCACCTACCGTGAAGTCGAGCAGGACAGCAATGCCAACGGGCAGGCCGCGCTGACAATCGTGCTGGCAGCGCTGGCCGCC
>DASUQU010000174.1:0-5955 GCA_036280495.1 Thermomicrobiales bacterium
ATGGCAAAGTTGGCAAACTTGGCAAACATGCCGAAGACCGGAGGGAAGACACGTCAATCAGACGAGAGCGGGTTGATAGCCAATTGCCAACGACCAATAGCCAGTAGCGGGAGAGAATGGCGTGGCCGGTGAAGCGGGCAGGGTTGTGACGTTCGGGGAAGCGATGGTGCGGCTGACTCCACCCGGCAATGAGCGCCTGGAGCGCGCTACCTCGCTCGATCTGACAGTCGGCGGCGCCGAGTTGAACAGTGCCGCGACGTTGGCGTGCCTCGACGTCCCCGCGAGCTGGGTTTCACGGTTGCCGGATGTGCCCCTCGGTCGCGCCGTGGCGCGTGGCGCGCGCGCCGCGGAGGTCGATCTGGCACATCTGCAGTGGGTCCCGGAGAGTGCCGGCCGCGCAGGGGTCTATTACCTCGAGGAGGCCAGCGATCCGCGTCCCTCTGCGGTCTACTACGACCGCGCCGACAGCGCCTTCGCGCGCATGGCGCCTGGGACGTTCGACTGGCCGACCATCCTTGACGGCGCACGCGCTCTGCATATCTCCGGCATCACTCCGGCTCTCGGGCCGGGACCGCGCGCGGAGACGATGGCCGCCGTCCGCGCCGCCAACGCGGCCGGCGTGCCGGTAGCGTTCGACCTCAATTACCGCTCGAAGCTCTGGAGCGAGACGGAGGCGCGCGCGTGCTTCACTGAGGTGGTGCCGCTCGTCGATATCCTGTTCGCATCCCGCGGCATGCTGCGCACCTTTTTCGACATCGACGGCGAGCACGTCGCGGTGCTGGATGCCGCTCGCACCCAGCTCGATCTGGCGGTGACGATCCTCTCCCGCAAGCGGGGCAAAGCCAGCCGGTCGGTGCGACTCGGTTCCATGGCCATGGGACGGGACGGGCAGGTCGTGGAAGGACCATGGCGGGACGTCGAAGTCGTGGACCGGCTGGGCGGAGGTGATGCGTTCGCCGGTGGCTTTATCGCCGGTTACATCGCCGACCAGGTCGACCTGCCCCGTGCGCTGGCACTCGCTTCCGCGGCGCAGGCGCTCAAACACACCATGCCCGGCGATTTCCTCAGCGCCACCCGCGCCGAGATCGAAGCGGCTATGGAGACAGACGAAGGTGGTGTCTTGCAACGGTAATGGGCTCGTCTCGCCTTGACTCGCGGCACCACCTCGCTTAGCATCCGGTCTAGACCTCTAGATGGATCAAGCGGACAACGGGAGAGTCGAGTATGGCGTTCGAGACCACGCTACCCGGCCGGTACTTCTACGATCCCGAGATCTACGCGCGCGAACAAGAGCGCCTCTTTGGCCAGATGTGGACCTGTGTCGGCCGCGCCGACGCGCTCCCCACGGCCGGAGACTTCAAGACTGTCGAGCTGGCCGGGGAGAGCGTGCTCGTCGTGCGCGGGCGCGACGGGGAGCTACGCGCCTTCCTCAATGTCTGTCGTCACCGCGGAGCGCGCCTCTGTCTGGAACCGTGCGGCAATACCGGCGCCGCCATCCAGTGCATGTACCACGCCTGGTCCTACGCGCTGGACGGTCGCCTCATCGGCGCGCCCAATATCGCCCGCGACGAATCACTCGATCGTGAGACCCTCGGTCTCGTGCCAGTTCACCTCGCTGTCTGGGAGGGGCTCATCTGGCTCTCGCTGGCCGCGGATCCGGCTCCGGTCACTGCCCAGCTCGAGCCCGCGCTACACGACCGTTTCGGCGAGCTGGAGAAGTTCCGGCGCTACGACGTCGGGTCGCTCGCGGTTGGAAGATCGATCACGTACGAGATCGCCGCGAACTGGAAGCTGGTCGTCGAGAACTTCATGGAGTGCTACCACTGTGCTCCGGTGCATCCCGAGCTGACGGGTCTCCTCCCCGATTTCCGCCTCGGCACCTCCTATCAGGGGATCGTCGGTCAGGGCACGGCGTTCGCCGACGATATTGATGCCTTCACTCTCTCAGGCCGGGGTGAGCGTGCGATGCTCCCCGGTCTCCTGCCCTCGGATGCCCGGCTCTACTACGGGTTCGTCCTCTGGCCCAACCTCTTCATCAACCTCCTTCCGGACCACGTGATCCTGCACACCCTCACGCCATTGGGCCCGGAACGCTCGCGCGTCGTCTGCGACTGGTTGTTCACGCCGGAGGAGATCGCGCGGCCCGAGTTCGACCCCAAGGACACCGTTGCCGTCTTCGACATCACCAACCGTCAGGACTGGGACGTCTGTGAGCGCACGCAGCTCGGGATGCGCTCTCGTGCTTTCGTCAATGGTGGTCTCTACGTCACCAACGAGCAGCATATCGCCGTGTTCCGTGATCTCGTGTTGGAGCGCCTGGGCGCACCCGCATGATGTCGCTCAACTGGGACGAGTTGGCGCCAGATCGGCAGAGTCCGGTCCCCCTCTATTACCAGCTGGCGGCGGCCATTCGGGAGTGGATCCGCGCCGGGGCGCTCGCGCCCGGTGCTCAACTGCCGGCGGAACGCGAACTGGCCGAGCGCACCGGTATCAGCCGCATGACCGCCCGGCAGGCGCTCGCCGACCTCGCTCGCGGCGGCGATGTTGCCGTAAAGCAAGGTGTCGGCACCTTCGTCGCGGAACCGAAGCTGACCCACGATGCTCTGCATCTACTTGGCTTCACCGAGGAGATGGAGCGTGTTGGTGGGTCCGTCAGCTCGCGTGTCCTGGAGCAGGAGGTGGCGCAGCCACCGCCGGCCATCGCCGCTGCTCTCGATCTCGAGGACGGGGATGAAACCGTGCGCATCGTCCGCCTGCGATCCGCGGCGGAGACACCGCTGCTACTGGAAACGAGCTGGATCCCGCGCTCGCGCTGTCCCGGACTGGAGCACGAAGATCTGGAGCGCCAGTCGCTCTACTCTCTCTTGGAGGTTCGCTACGGTCATCGTCCCCGCGCGGCGCGGCAGACCATCGAGGCGACCACCGCCAGCGCTTTCGAGAGCGAGCTGCTGAATATCGCCGATGGTTCGCCAATGCTCCGACTGGAAGGCGTGACGACGACCGACCGCGGCACGCCGATCGAGTGGTTCCAGGCGATCTACCGGGCCGACCGGGTGAAAATCGCGGTCGAAGGCGGGCGTGAGTCCCAGTTGGTGACAGCGGCGGGACCACCGATGAGCGTCATGCTGACCTGATCTCTTTGTCGCGGCGAGGTGAAGGAGGAGTCACCGGTGGTTGTCGAGACGGCTCGGGAGGCGAGCACAGAGGACGCGATGCGCGACCCGATTCGCGTCGGCGTCATCGGTAGCGGCAGCGTCGCACAGAAGTACATCCCGCACCTGCAGCGAATGAACATTCCGCGGCAGCGGGTCGAGATCGCGGTTATCTGCGATCCCAACGAGCGCCAGTGGGACGATGCCAGGCGGCGCTATGCACTCGACACGTTCACTCCGGACTACCGGGAAGTCCTCGCCGATCCGGATATCGAGCTCGTGCTCGTGCTCACCTCGATGCAGGAGCATGGCGAGATCGCGCGGGCCGCTCTCGAAGCCGGCAAGCACGTCCTGGTCGAGAAACCGATGGCCATGACACTCCCCGAGGCCGCGGAGCTGGTCAAGCTCGCGGAGCGAAGTCCCGGCTATCTGGTCTGCGCGCCCCATGTCGTCCTCAGTCCGACCTATCAGGCGATCTGGCAGCGCTTGCAGCAGGGCGCCATCGGCACGGTCCTCAGCGCGCGTGGCTTCTACGGTTGGGCGGGTCCGAGCTGGGGGCAATGGTTTTATCGACCCGGTGGCGGCGCGATGTTCGACCTTGGTGTCTACAATGTGACCACCCTCACCGGTCTCCTCGGTCCGGCGAAGCGAGTGATGGCCATGAGCGGCATCGCCGTTCCGGAGCGGGTAGTCGATGGAGAGTTGATCCAGGTCGGCACCCACGACAACGCGCATCTGCTGCTCGACTTCGGCGATGCCCGCTATGCTGTGGTCACGACCGGATTTACCATGCAGGGCTACAAGGTGCCGGGGATCGAGCTCTACGGGACGGAGGGCACGATCCAGATGATCGGCGAGGACTGGGCTCCCGCCGGTTACGAGATGTGGCAGAACAGCGCGGGCTGCTGGCAGGTCTTCGACGAGGGATCCCGCTGGCCGTGGACCGACGGTATCCGCCACACGATCGAATGCATCGAAACCGGGACCACGCCGGTGATCACCCCGGAGCACGCCTATCACGTGCTGGAGATCATGCTCAAGTCGATGGAATCGGGGGATACCGGGCAGGCCATCCCCATCGAGAGCACCTTCACTCCGCCTCGCTTCGAGGGTGCCTCGACACTTGGCCCCGGCGCACACCTCATTCACGACCCCGGCGCCGAGACATGACGTACAAACCGTCACCCCGGCCAACCTTCGACGGCCCAGCCGCCATCCATTACCGGGATATCACCCGCCATCTCTGGGGCGATGAGGACGCGGGCGAAGTGGCGGATTGGATTTATGTCTCCAGTGACCGCATCCATCAGCTCGTGTATGGTCTGGCTCCGGGAGGCGCGTTTCGCCACTCGGATTCCTTCCGCACCATCTTCGCCGCCGACGTCGTCTACTACGTGCTGAGCGGGACGCTGGTGATCGCCAATCCGGGTACCGGTGAGGTGCAGCGGCTGGAGCCCGGCGAAGCCGCCTTCTTCCGGCGCGACACCTGGCATCACGCGTTCAACTACAGCACCGAACCATTGCGTGTGCTGGAGTTCTTCGCGCCGCCCCCCTCCCAGGGAACCTCCGGCGCCTATGCACGTGCCCAGCCCTTTCTGGATCTGGCAGGCACACGCTACGCCCGCGACGGTTGGCTGGAGCGCTGGCCCGTGGCCGCGGCTGAAGAATCGGCCAACCGCACGATCCATCCCATCCGAGGGGGCGACGTTCTCTGGCATCTTCAAGGTCGCGAGCGTCCACTCCTGGTGGGATTGCTCGTCTCGACCGAACATCTCACGGTCGGTCGTATCGACCTCCTACCGGGTCAACGGTCGGAAGCCGAGTGCCACGGCGGCGACGAAGCGATCTACGTCCTGTCCGGCACGGTTCATATTCGCCCGCTCGGCGAATCGGGGCCGGGCTGGCTGGAGCTTTCCGAACGCGACGGCTGCTATCTCCCGGCGGGGACGCCGCACCAGTACTACAACATCGGCGGCGAGCCGGCCTCGCTCCTGTTCGGTGTCGCGCCGTCCTACCGCTGCGAGGAGGGCTAGGTGGACGCGCCGCGATCGGGCCGGCTCGAGGACTCGATCATCGGGATCGATGTCGGCGGCACCAAGATCGCCGCGGGTGCTGTCGAGCCCGCAAGCGGAACGGTTGCATTCCGCCGGGAAATGCCGACCCGACCCGAGCGCGGCTCGGCGGTGGTGCTCGCCGACATCGAGACGTTGGCCGAATCGATCGCTGGCGAGCTGCGTAGCGACGGCCGCATTCCGATTGCGGTCGGGATAGGCGTCCCGGAGCTTGTCGATGCAACGGGGCAGGTCCGCAGCGCCCATCTGCTTGACTGGAGCGTGATGCCGCTGGTGGAGCGCCTGGGGTCGATCGGTCCGGCGTTCATCGCCGCCGACGTGCGCGCGGCGGCGCTTGCGGAGGCCAGGCACGGCGCCGGTCGCGAGTTCGACAGCTTCGCCTACATCAGCATCGGCAGCGGGATCAGCTCGACCGTAGTGCAGGATGGCGTTCCGCTGGCAGGGGCACGCGGCGGAGCACTCGTCCTCTCCTCAGGCTCGTTGGGCGTGCCCTGCCCCGAGTGCAGTACCTGGACCGAGTTCGTCCTGGAAGACTACGCCTCGGGTCCGGCGCTGGCGCGGCGCTACACCGCGGCCACCGGTCGGTTTGTCGATGGTGCCGAAGCGGTCGTTGCCGCCGGCAATGAAGGTGAACCCACGGCAGTTCAGATCGTCGAAAGCGCCGCCGACGCACTCGGCAGCGCACTCGGTTGGCTGGTGAACGTGCTCGATCCCGAGGCGATCGTCGTCGG
>DASUQU010000175.1:0-3992 GCA_036280495.1 Thermomicrobiales bacterium
CGTGCCTGAACGCGGGCGAGTTCCTGCGCATCTACGCGCTCTACACCGATAATTATCTTCGCCGCACGCTGAATGACGGCGGAATCGATCTCCAGCAGATTCAGGCGACCCCAGCGCCGGATCGACAGGTGATGACAGCACTTGTCGGCGTCAGCGACGTTCGTCAGCTCGCCGGCGGCCGCGTTGCGGCGCGAGTCGAAACGACTTCTTCACCCGAGGGCACGGCCAGCGTCATTCAGGCTGTTCTCGAACCGGTCGAAGATCGCCTGCTGATCGCGGACGAAACGGTGGTCGATGCGGCTGCGGCCACCCCGGCGGCCGGAGGCGAGGAGCAGGCGGCCGCTGGCGGCGGAGCCGGGGAAGCGGTGACGGTCGAGTCGTATGACATCTACTTCGAACCGGACGAGCTGAGTATCCCGGCCGAGACCGACGTCACCGTCCAGCTGCCCAACGAAGGGGTGACCTTGCACAACTTCAGCATCGACGAGCTGGGCATCAGCGTCGATATCGCTCCCGGCGCCACCGAAGAGACGGTCATCAACGCTCCCGCTGGCACCTACGAGTACTACTGCAACGTGCCGGGACACAAGCCCGCCGGCATGGTTGGCACGCTCACCGTCCAATAGCGCTCGCGGCAGGGACGTCAGCTCTCGTAACAAGCTGACGTCCCGCCCGGGCCGGTGGATCACTCCGCGGTCAATCCGTCAGGAATCTTCCGTTCTCGAAGACGCGGCGCCCGTCCAATTCGATGGCGCCCTCGGGGCGCAGGTCCTTGATGAGATCCCAGTGGAGGGCTGATTGGTTCGTCCCGCCGCATTCCGAATACGCCCGACCGAGAGCGAGATGGATCGTACCGCCGATCTTCTCGTCGAAGAAAATGTCGCCAACGAAGCGGTTGATGCCGTCATTGACACCGATGCCGAACTCTCCGATCCGGCGGGCACCGTCGTCGAAGCCCAGGATCTGCTGGAGAAACTCCTCGCCTGATTTCGCGGTAGCCGCGACGACCTCGCCGGCCCGGAACTCGAGGCGGATACCCTCGATCGACTGCCCGGCGTAGATCCCGGGATGCTCGAACGCGATGAAACCCTCGGCGCTGTCATCGACGGGCGCCGTGTAGACCTCCCCATCAGGGATGTTGATGCGGCCGTCGCCGACGACGTAGGTGCGCCCGGCCGTGGAGAAGGTGAGATCGGTCTCACACCCGACGATCCGCACCTGTGACGCGTCCTGGAACAGATCGCGGATTCGTCGATAGCGGCGCGATTCCCTGCCCCAGTCGCGCAAGACGGCGTCGAAGAAGAAGTCCATCGTCGCCTCGAGACTCATGCCGGCCGCCTGGGCAAAGGATTCGTTGGGCACTCGCACCAGCACCCAGCGGGTCTGCTCGTTGCGCCAGGCCGAGATCGCGCCGAGCGCGCGTTTATGTGCGGCCAGCCGCTCGGTCGGGATACTGGAAAGCTCGTGCTGGTTGCGGGCACCCCGCAGACCGATGTAGACGTCCGCCCACTCCATCCCGCTCCGCTCGAGATCGGGGACGCGGGCGATCAGCTCCTCGGAGCCATGCGTCAGCAGGGCGCGCTCGAGGTACGCGGAGGCGAACTGCACCTGGGGAAAGGCGCCGGCTCGCACCGCGTGCTCGTAGACGGCGAGGGTGAGCGGGAACGTTTCCAACTCCATCATCGTAATCAGGAGCCGGTCGCCGGGACGCGTGCGCGTCGAATAGTTGACCAGGATCTCGCCAAGTTGTGACCAGCGCCGGTCAAACACGCGTCGCTCCTTTCGCGCGACCGGTCACGATTGGTGGCCGCTCCTTTTCATCCTAATCGGAGCGGGTGGGAGGGATGCAGACCGCTATCCAGGTTCACACTCCTCGAGCGGTCGTACTTCGATGCATCCCAGGCGGGCGCTCGGCATCTTCCCGGCGATACGAATGACGTCGTTCAAGTCCCTCGCGTCGATGAGGTGAACCGCCCCTAGTCGCTCCTTCGACCCGGCTGCGGCATCGGAGATGAACACCGAGCCATTGTGGACGCAGATCGTGGCCGCCGTCTCCGCGGGCTGCAACCTGACCGAGGCGAGGCAGTGGCCACTGCTCCGCAGCTCATCGAGATAGACTCGATCCTCGTCCCCGATGGTCGAGGACTCCCGCTCTGGCAAGGCGTCGACCTTCCCCTCATCCTCGTAGACCAGGCACAGGTACTTCACGTTCCAGCTCTCCTCCACGGCGGGATGGACCGGGCCTAACATCAGATCGTCGTTCGGAGGATCCTGAAATCGACATTTCGCCAGTCGCGTGAATTTTCTGTGGTTGTTACTTCCCGCGCGCTGCCAACGAATTGTCATTCTGAGCGCACGCGAAGAATCTCATTACGCTCAGGAAGTCAATTACAATGAACCGAGATCCCTCGTTCTTCAGGATGACACCTCGCCGAAGAGCCGCATCGAGCCGGGCACAGCAACGCCTGGCTCGGTAAAGAGCCAGGCGTTGCTTGAGATGCTTGCCTGCCGCGTTGTCGTGTCGCTGCCTCAGCCGGGACGCTCGTCCTCCGGCAAGCCTGAGATCTCCATCACTGGCCGGATCTCGACGGTGCCCCAGCGCACCCCCGGGATGCGGGCGGCAATGTCGATCGCCTCGTCGAGATTCGGAGCGTCGATCAGGTAGTAGCCCCCGAGTTGCTCGCGCGTCTCGGCGAACGGGCCGTCGGTAACCAGTCGCTTGCCGTCCCGCACGCGGACACTGGTCGCCGTCGGCGTGAGGTGGAGCGGGGAGGCGCCGAGATAGTGCCCGCTAGCACTAAGCTCCCTGGCAAGTCCCGCGGACTCGACGTAGCACTTCTCCCGCTCCTCCGCGTTCAAGGCTTGCTCGTCGCCGTAGATCAGCAACATGTATTTCATGGGGATGTCTCCGTTCTTGCGGTGCGTGCGCGGCAACGAGAAAGCGACCCTCCTTAGCCCCCGGCCATCGCCCCGATGACCAGAAACGGCTCATCGCCGGTCGCCACCGCCGCCGGGAGTAGGGCGTCGGGCGGCTCGTGCGAGAGATCTTGCTTACCGGCGAAGAACCTTACTAGTGGACGCCGCTGCCGCGTGACAGTGTCGCGGATCGTCCCTCGCAACATCGGATACGCGGCCTCGAGCGCGTCGAGCACCGCGCGCTGCGTCACCGCACCCTCTATCTGGAGCTCCACGACTCTCTCTGCCTGCGCCAGGGTCCGCAAATGGGCGGGGAGCATGACGCGAATCATTGCAGGGTCTGCACTTCGACGGAGAGAACGGACGGCAGATCCCGCACGATCGGAGTCCACGTATCGCCTGAGTCGGCCGATGCATAGACCTGTCCGCCCGTGGTACCAACATAGATGCCGCAAGAGTCGAGCGAGTCGACCGCCATTGCATCGCGCAACACGTTGACGTAGCAGTCTCGCTGCGGCAGACCGTCAGTCAGCGCTTCCCATTCGTGTCCCCCGGTGCGGCTGCGGTAGACGCGCAGCTTTCCTTCCGGCGGATAGTGCTCGGAATCACTCTTGATCGGAACGACGTAGATCGTCTCCGGCTCGTGGGCATGGACGGCGATCGGGAATCCGAAGTCACTCGGCAGATTCCCACTGACCTCGTGCCAGCATTCGCCGGCGTTATCCGAGCGCATCACGTCCCAGTGCTTCTGCATGAACAGGACATCTGGACGGGAGGGATGTATGGCGACGCTGTGCACGCAGTGGCCGACATCGGCATCTGGGTCGGGAAGCTCATATTGCGAGTGCAAGCCGCGATTGATCGGCAGCCACGTCTGGCCGCCGTCGTCAGTGCGGAACGCGCCCGCCGCCGAGATGGCGACGACGATCCAGTTTGGGTCGTTCGGATCGAGGACGATGGTGTGCAGGCACATGCCCCCGGCGCCCGGCTGCCAGAGGTTTCCTTTGACTTCGCGCAGCCCCGAAAGCTCGTGCCAGCTCTGCCCGCCGTCGGTCGAGCGGAACAGCGCCGCATCC
>DASUQU010000176.1:0-9900 GCA_036280495.1 Thermomicrobiales bacterium
AGATTGTCGAGTCGCTCTCGCGAGGCCGCGTCCTTCTCCTTGCGGAGTGCCTCTCGCTCGATCTCGAGCTGCATGATCCGGCGCTCGGTCTCGTCGAGCTCGACCGGGAGCGAAGTCATCTCCATCCGTAGCTTCGACGCCGCCTCGTCGACGAGGTCGATCGCCTTGTCCGGCAGGAAGCGGTCGGTGATATAGCGGTTCGCGAGCATGGCGGCGGCCACCAGCGCCGAATCGAGAATTCGTACCTTGTGGTGCGTCTCGTACCGGTCGCGCAGACCGCGCAGGATCGAGATCGTGTCCTCCACGCTTGGCTCGCCGACGAAGACGGGCTGGAAGCGACGCTCTAACGCCGGGTCCTTCTCGATGTGCTTCCGATACTCGTCGAGAGTCGTAGCACCGATAGTCCGCAGTTCTCCGCGGGCCAGCATCGGCTTCAGCATGTTCGAGGCGTCCATCGACCCTTCGGCCGCGCCCGCGCCGACGACCGTGTGCAGCTCGTCGATGAAGAGGATGATCTTCCCGGCGGCGTCGGTGACTTCCTTCAGGACCGCTTTCAGGCGCTCCTCGAACTCACCCCTGAATTTCGCGCCGGCGATCAACGCGCCCAGATCGAGGGCGATCACCCGCTTGTCCTTGAGGTCCTCCGGCACGTCACCGCGGACGATCCGCTGCGCCAGCCCCTCGGCGATCGCTGTCTTGCCGACGCCCGGCTCGCCGATAAGAACCGGGTTGTTCTTTGTCCGGCGCGATAGGACCTGCATCACCCGGCGGATCTCTTCGTCGCGGCCGATGACCGGGTCGAGCTTGCCCTGCTGCGCCAGCTCCGTCAGGTCGCGCCCATATTTCTCGAGCGCCTGGTACTTGTCCTCGGGGTTGGGGTCGGTCACTCGCTGCCCTCCGCGAATCTGGGTGAGAGCCTCGTAGACACGGTCTTTCGTGACGCCGAAGCGCGCCAGCAGCTTTGCCGCCCCGGTGTCGAGCCCGTCGAGAATGCCAAGCAGCAGATGCTCGGTACTGACGTACTCGTCACTCAACCGCTTCGCTTCGTCCTCCGCCTTCTGCAAGACCTTGCGCAGGCTGTTGCTCGCAGACGGCTGCGCGGCGTATGAGAGCTTTGGCAGATTCTCGAATTCAGTCGCCGCCTCTCTGCGCACGGCAGCCGGATCGACGCCGAGCTTCCTCAGGGTCTCGGGAACGAGACCGTCTGATTGATCGAGGAGAGCGAGGAGTAGCGCAATTGGCTCGAATTGCGAGATGTTGCGCGATTCGGTCTCGCGTTGCGCATTGAGGATCGCCTCTTGCGCTTTTTCCGTGAATTTCGTTGTGCTCGCCATGCTTTTGTCCCTCTACGTTGGCGCCCATCCGCGCCTTACCTTCATTCAGTCATTGGTTCATCTTCACGATGCAGCATTCGTCTTTGATCGATGTCCAGAGAGGACTGCACGCGGCAAGCCAAGACCTGGCGCCGCCTCGACAGGTGTGCACGCATTACCTGCGCCAGCTCAACTCGCTACTGTCGACACCCAAATGGGTCATCAACTCGTCGAGATCAGCCCGCACACGCTCCAGCGCAGGATCGTCCCGGGTCGACATCTCCTCGCCCAGTCGGCTCTGCACGGCTCGCAGGTGACGGGTCAGCTCGAGCACCAATTGCACTCCGGCCAGGTTGAGACCGCGTTCTCCGACGAGGTACTTCACCTGCCGCAGTCGCTCGAGATCGTCGTCCGAGTAGAGTCGAAGGTTGCCGGTCGTGCGAGACGGAGCGATCAGCCCTTCTCGCTCATACTTGCGCAACGTCTGCGGATGCATCTCTAGCAGGCGCGCCGCCACACTGATGATGAAGACCGGCTCACAACCTGAGTCGCTCATGGCATTCCCCCTGGCATATCTATGCTCGGGACATTATAGATATTGATATGGTTCGTGTCAACTTGGTGGCCGAAAGGATCCAGCGAGGGGTCGCACGCGACATGATGGACGCGTCGGACGTCCTCAGCGTCGTCGCCGCTCTGGAGGAAGCAGGGCTCCGCGCCTGGCTGGAGGGTGGCTGGGGCGTGGATGCGCTGGTCGGGGAGTAGACGCGAGACCACGACGATCTCGACTGCGTCATTGCCCTCTCTAACGCAGCGCTGGCGCGCGACACCCTTGCGGTTCTCGGATTCACCGTCGCCCTTGACGAATTGCCGCCTCGATTCGTCATGCGAGATCGCTTTGACCGCCTCGTCGACTTCCACACCGTCACCTTTGACGTCACGGGCAGTGCCACCCAGCAGCTACAGGACGGTTCCCTCGCCCGGTATCCGTCTCAGGGCTTTTCCGAATCTGGGTACGTCTCCGGCATCCGCGTCGCCTGCTTGACGGCGGCCGTGCAGTCACTCCATCACCTCGGCTACGATCCCGACCAGAAAGATCATCACGATATGGCGTTGCTCGCGTAACGCTGTGGCATCAATCTACCCATGTCCTACCGGCGGTAGTCCATCAAGATGACGCTGATCTACGCCCACCGCGGAGCTTCCACGAATCACCCCGAGAACACGCTCCGCGCGTTCCAGCAGGCGCTCGAAATCGGCGTCGACGGCATCGAGCTCGACGTGCATGCGACGGCGGAGGGTATCCCGGTCGTCATCCATGATCGAGAAGTTGGCCGCACAACCAATGGCGCCGGTTATGTCGATCAAATGCCCCTGGCGCGGCTCGAAATGCTCGACGCCGGGGACGGCGAGCGCGTGCCGACGCTCGCCGAAGTCCTCGCCCTGGTCGGCGAAGCGGCACACATGGACATCGAGATCAAGGGGAGCGAGATCGAGCGCGCGGTGTTGGACGTGCTCGCCGAGCATCCCGCCGTTCGCTGGGCCGTCTCGTCGTTCGCCTGGGACACCCTGCGTACCGTGCGCAGGCTCGATCCGGCCGCCGAGCTCTGGCCGCTCGCCGAGCGCGTTGACGACGAATTGATCGCCATCGCCGCCGAACTTGCCTCGCCCGCTGTATCCCTCTTCGCGGGCGCATTCACCGCCGAGAACGCGGCGAAGCTCCGCGACGCCGGTCTCCGCGTCATCGTCTGGACCGTCAACGATCCGCAGGAAGCGCGACGGATCCGAGACCTCGGCGCGTTCGGACTCTGTACCGACGACCCGCAACTCCTCATGACAGCAGACCGGATGATGTGAGGCGTGCCGTCCGGGTTCATATCGCTGGTCTTGCTGGCCGCCGGCATCGCGGTGATCGTCATGGGAGCCGAGGCCTTCTTCGCCGGTCTCCTTGGCGTCGCGCGACGGATCGGGGTCTCGACCTTTTTCCTCACCCTTCTCATCTCGGGGCTGGAGGTCGAGAACATCGCGGCTGGACTGGCCGCGAACCTCGCCGGATTTCCCGGGGCAGCTGCCGGGACGTTTCTCGGCGGCACGACATTCATCACCCTCGGCGTCGCGGGACTAGGCGCGATCCTGGCCCCGTTTCGCGTCGTTCTGCCGCGCGTGTTTCTGGTGTCGACAGCCTTCGCGGGAGCTCCCCTCGCGCTCCTCGCTGCAGACGCCACGCTCTCGCGCCTCGACGGAGCCATTCTCATCGCGACTTTCTGCTTGGCCATGATCATCCTGCATCGATCAACGGGCGCCGTAATCGGTGACGAGGATGACGAGCCGCAAGAAAGGAAATACCCGTGGGCCCGGCTTCTGGGCGGACTGGCGGCGATGACCGTTGGCGGCGAGTTGTTAGGGAACGGCCTGCACGGGATCGTCTCCCGCTTTGGCGTCTCGTCGACTCTGCTCGGTAATACCGCGATAGCGGCGCTCACCGAAGTCGAAGAGATCGGCCGCGTCGCGGTTCCAGCCCGTCGCGGTCGCCCGGACATGGCTGCCGCCAACATCGGCGGAACCGCAATTCATTTCCTGACGCTCAACGCCGGGATCCTAGCCGTCGTCCTCCCACTGCGCCTCGACAACGCAACCATGCATCTCCATCTTCCGGTCGCGGTCGTGGCGCCGGCACTCTATTGTCTGATACTGGTCCTGCGCGGTGGCCTCGGGCGGCGTGAAGGCGTGCTCCTCGCCGCGTTCTATGCGGCCTACCTTGTGGTCGCGGTGAACAGCAGTTTCGGCGTGGTGGGATAGAGAGGCGGTTCGGTGTTCGATTGGGTCGCAGAATGGGTAATTCGCGTCATCGAAACGCTCGGCTACGCTGGATTGACTGTGTTGGTGGCGCTGGAGAACATTTTCCCGCCGATTCCGTCCGAGCTGATCCTGCCCCTGGCCGGGTTCCTCATCGGTCAGAATCGCTTCTCTTTTCCAGCCGTGCTCATCTCCACTACGTTGGGATCACTAATCGGTGCATTACTGCTCTATGGCATCGGCATGGCAATTGGCCAACAGCGCGTCCGGCGGTTGTTCGAACGCTATGGGAAGTGGGCCCTGCTGACTCCCGACGATCTAACCCGAGCGGAGAGCTGGTTCGACCGCTACGGCCCGGTTGCCGTCTTCATCGGTCGTCTCGTCCCAGTAGTGCGGTCGTTGGTGTCAATCCCTGCTGGCTACCGCCGCATGCCGCTGGGTCCGTTTCTTCTCCTGACCGGCTTTGGCAGCGCCCTGTGGAACGGTGCGCTCGTCTCATTGGGCTGGGCTCTCGGTGAAAACTGGCACCAGATCGAAGAGTACGTCGACTGGCTTCAATACCTCGTCATTGCCGCCGTGGCATTTCTCATCGTGCGCTTTGTCTGGCAGCGCTTGCGGGCGCGGAGGGCAACAGGGTGATCGTTTAGGGATTGATGTCCCCGATGGCGACCGCGCCGCCATTCGCAACCGCCTCGCAGCGGCCACCACTGCTACCGTGTTTCCCTTTGCCCTTACCGGCTTTCGCCTCATCCCCGCCCGTGGCGTCGCAGAGCGCCGTCCCACCGTCGACTCGGACATCGATGGTGCAGGTTCCTTCGCGCTCGCAATCCTCCTCGACTGAGACCTCCCCCTGCTGCGCCCGGCAACGTTGCCGGTCACCGCCACAGCGGGTCTCTCCTGATTCGGCTGCGATCCGTACTCGACCCCTGGAACGCGATTCCGCTCGCCGCTCGTTGCTAGCCGACGAGTCATTGCCGGCCTCCTGCTCGGCAGCCGATTTTCCACCGCGTCGCGACTGCCGGTTCCGATTGCTTGCGCGACCATCTCCGGTCCGCTGCTCGAAAGCAACGCCTGGTGGTCCGTAAACGGCCGCTTCGGCAATCGCCGGAAGCTCGCCGCCGTCATCGGTTGGCAGGAGAGTCAGCCGTACATAGCGCGCCTCTTCCCGCAGCTCGGCTCCCTGCCAACCGTGATCGACTTCGATCCGGTCGACGTGACGCCAGCGCCGGCGATCGCTCGAGACCGCGATCTCGACTACGCCTCTGCCCTCTGCCAGCCAGCGCACCTCGCGCAGCGGTCTCTCGAGACCCAGGTCGAGCCATAACCAGGTCTCGCCCGTATCGGCTTCCGGTGTCCAGACGGTTTGCGGGTCGTCATCGTAGACGGCTACCGTCGCGGGCTCATCATGAGGCCGGGCACTGCGCTCGACTTCCAATCGTGTCTGGTCGGCCGGAGCGCCGGGGTCGCCGGCTGGGCGGCCGTCGAGCGGGTCACCGTCGAGCGGGTCGCCGCCATCTGATTCTTCCTGGAATGGACTGCTATCAAGTGGATCATGCGGCTCAGCGGCGGCGACCGGAGTCCCGCTGACCGGCTCGTCGCGGAGGCTCGACTCCTGCATGCCCGCCACGGAAGGGCTGAGAACGAAGATAGTCCCGCCTAGTGAGAGGACGAGAATCAGGATTGCCATGACGAACGATCTCGCCGTTCGCCACGGTCCGGGGTCGATGCGCAGCCGAGTCACGCCGGCGTCAACAAATAGGCGAGCAAGAGTCGCGCTGTCTCCTCCAGCGAGACTCGGTGCAGACGTTCGAAGGAGTGCGAGGCATCGACTCCGGGTCCGACGAGTCCGCCCCGCACGTCCCAGCCGGCCCGCAAAGCCTGACTCACGTCCGATGCATAATCGGGGTAGATATCGACCCGGCAGTCGATGCCGTTCGATCGTGCTAGCTCGATCAGGCGGCGGCTGAGCTCAAAGTCATACGGACCGGATGAATCCTTGACACAGACGGTGGTCGCAAATTCGTCCGACGTCTGCCCCTTGCCCACTGCCGCCATATCCACCGCAATCAATTCCATCGTTCCGTCTGGTAGACCCGCCGACGAGCCGTGTCCAACTTCTTCGAAGTTTGAGATGAACAGCGCCGACGGCGCCGCGGGGCGTTCCCCACTCTTCGTTAACGCGCGAGCGACCCCCAACAGTATCGCCACGCATGCTTTGTCGTCGAGATGCCGTGATTTGATGAACCCACTCGCGGTAATCGTCGTGCGTGGATCGAAGCTGATGAAATCTCCGGCCTCGATCCCAAGCGCTCGCGCATCGTCGGCCGTCCGCACCGGCTCATCCAGCCGGACCTCCATTGACGTCTCGTCGCGCTTCAATTCAGCGAGCTGAACTCCGTAGACGTGAGCAGAAGCTTTTGTGGTCAGAATCGTGCCGGTAATCTGGCGCGTTCCACCGTCTGCATGAACCGTGCAGTACTCCCCCTCGATCGTCGCCCAATCGTAGCCGCCGACGCGCGTCAGCTTCAGGCGGCCGTCGTCTTTGATCTCCTTGACCATCGCGCCGAGGGTGTCGATGTGGGCAGAGAGTGTCCGGCCCCCACTCCGAGAATCCCCTCCCGGCAATGTCGCCACGAGAGCGCCCTTCACCGTCCGGCGGACCGGGATCGCCAACTGCTCCAGCTCGGCGGCAACATGGTCGATTGCGGCGCGGGTGAACCCGCTGGGCGAAGGGATGCGGCAGAGCACCGCGGTCTGCTCGAGCATGTAGTCGCCGTCAACCGCCGGCAACTCACCGCTCCGGCTTCCGTCTTGGCTCGGTTCCCCTATGCGGCGCTTCTTGGTCTCCAAACCGCATCCTCATCTCAGTCCTGGCCACCCGCGCGGCCGAAGAGTTTTCGTAACCAGTCGAGCCACGATGCTTGTGCCGGTGGCAGAGCCTGCCGCGGCGCTGACTCCCGCATTTCGGAGAAGGGAAAGAACTCGCGTCGTTGCTCGCGCTGCCACTCCCACTCCAGGATGCGATCCGCGAGCTGACCGGGATCTGTCTCGGCCCAATTGAGGTCATAGTCGCTCCAGCGCTTCTCCAGGCGTAGGACCGAGGCGAGCGCGTCGTCCTCTCGCGATTCGGCCGCCTCCATCGCCAGCGCGTACGCGCGTTGGTCGGCGCTAATCTCGCGCACCAGCTCCTCACGCACGTCGAGCAGCAAGCGCCCGGCATAGTCGGGATGCCAGGTGAATCGGGCGGCGATCCCCTGTCCTCCGTCCACGCTCACGCCGCCTCCCGATGGATGACACCGGTCATGCAGTGCACCGACCCGGCGCCCTTCATCAGCTCATCGACCTCGGCCTCGAGGCAGGTCACTCCGTGCGCTTCCAACGCGGCGCGGGTCACTCGATTTCCGGCCGGCAACACGACGACTCCGGGCGCAAGCGGCACCATGTTGATTGCCATACCATGCCGTGCTTCACCCGCGTCCGGTACGTCCAGGAAGCGAAAGCCGCGAGCCTTGAGAAGCTCGTAGACACGCCAGGGAAGCTGTGTCGGATAGATCATGGCGAGATCGCGGTCGATGATGTTCAACATCCCGTCGAGATGACCGCATCCGTACGGGAGCTGCACGACCTCGACCTGGTCGACGCCGGCGTCCCTGAATGCCTGTGCCACCTGTCCCGCGCCCTCGCGGTTGGTGCGCTGTCCCTCGGCGACGAAGACGAGATCCTGGCTGACCACGGCGACGTCAGCGCCCTCGAACGTCGCCCCGCCGAAGACCGAATGCAGGATCGGCACACCGATCCGTGCCAAAGCGGCTGCCGCCTGCCGCTCCTCACCCGCTCTGGATGCCGACGCCGGGCGGGCGAGGATGGCGCCGACCGGGGTCATTGCGAAGACGTCCCGGCAGAAATAGGAGTTGGGCCTGTCGAGCGCCACCTCACCGAGCTCGTGCACGGCGACTCCGTGTGCTCGGTAGAGGTCCGCAAGCTGGTCGTGCTGGTCTCGTGCCCGTGCGGGATCGAGTAGATCGTGCCAGAGCGCACCCGCGGCGTCGGCGACCCCGTCGATCTCCCCGCCCGGGCGATGCATGAGCACCGAGCGCAGCGTGCCGCACTCCGAGGTGACTCCACAAGCCGCCCAGATCGACCCTAGCTCCTCGGCCGTCGTGCCCTGACGGCTCCGCCAACCCTCACCGCCGTGAGCCGCGTCCTGAGCCTGTTCCAGCGCGTAGTGTGGCGCCGTCGCTGCCATGCTCGTCTCCCTGATCTCCCCGTCTCGGTTGTCGCGAGTATAGACCCCGGTCAGGCGGTTCCTTCAGGCGAGCGCGGGAGTCAGCGACTCTGGGCGGACGACATGGCTTACGCCGGCTCGCTCCTCGATCGTCCAGGCCTCGTTCATGACCGGCGACTGCTGCACGTCGTCGACGTGACTGATGATGAACATCTGCTGGAAGTGACCGCCATAGGCGAGCGAGCCCAGGGTTTCGAGCAGTTGGCTGCGCCGCTCGCTGTCGAGCGACCCGAACACCTCATCGAGCACCAGAAATCGCGGCGGCCGCAGGGCTGAAGATCCGACCAGTTCCGACATCGCGAGTCGAGCGCAAAGCGACACCACGTCGCGCTCACCGCCCGAGAAGCCTTCCAGCTTGAAACACTCGTCCCCATCGAAGACCTCGATCCCATAGTTCTCGTCGAAGCGAACGCAGTCATATTTCCCGTGCGTGACCAGGCTCAGCAAACGCTCCGTCGTCTCGGCCAGCAACGGGCCGACGTGATCCGCGACGAACTTGTCGAACTCGGCGAACTCCCGGTACATCCGGTCCAGTTCGTCCGCCTCGCGGCCTCGCCGCTCCGCCTCTTCCGCCAGCCGCACCAGCCGATTGCGCTCGGCAACCACCCGGTCCCTCGCCGTTAGGGCGTCTCTCAACGCGTCGCGCACCCGAGCGGCTTCGTCGCGCGCGGTCCGCGCCGCACCGCGCGCGGCAGTCTCCTCCTCCTGCGCTTGACGCAAGCGTGTCGCGTCGAAACCGAGCCTCTCTCGCTCGGATTCGAACTCACTCCGGCGCTCGGCGAGGGTCGCCAGTTCGAGGACCGCCGCGTCGCGCTGCGATTCGTACCGAGCGCGGCTCGCCAACTCCATGTCGATCTGGTCGATCCGCGTCACGGCGGCACGGGCTCGATCCAACTCCGCCTGGGCCGCCCGGTGGGCCTCGGCATCGTACGTAACCGGACCGAGTTCGGCGATGGCGACTTCGGAGTCTGCAATCTCTTGTCGCGCCGTGACCGCCTGCTCGGCAAGCTGCTCCAGGAGCGAGAGCGAGGCCACGATCTGTTCCGCGCCTTCGGCAAAGTTCCGTGCGGTCTCGATCTCGGCCTCTGTCGGAGCAATAGCGGCGCCGGCGGCATCGAGCGCTTTCTGAAGCTCGTCGCGCACCCGGTCGTGTTCGGCATCGGCCTCGGCGATCTTTTGCAGACCATCAGCAAGCCTGGCCTCGATCGAGATGAGCTCGTTCTGCCGCTTGCGTGCTTCGGCTTCGGCGCGCTCGGCCTCATCAATTTGCACCGACGCGGCCCGCTCATCACGTTCCAGCTCGGCTTCAGCATCGAGAATCTGCTTGATGTCCTTGTCGAGCAGGGCGGCTAGTCGCTCCGCTTCCTCGGCGCCGAGTGGTCGCGCGCACGTCGGACAGATCGGCTCCTGCGCCCGTTTGCGCAGATCTTGCGCCGTCCGTGCCGCGTCTTCTCGGGATTTTCCGAATATCGCCAGCTGCTCCCGGGCGGCGGCACTGGCTTCGCG
>DASUQU010000177.1:0-6052 GCA_036280495.1 Thermomicrobiales bacterium
GGGGCGCGCCGACGTCGCGTGGTCCAGCACCCTTGTGGAGCAGGTCGACATAAGCCCAACGAGCAGCGCACCGTGGGCGATGATGCCGCCGTACGGCGTTGTCTTCATGTACTCGACATTGACGTGGTTGGGGCTGAAGTCGCCCGTGATTCCAGCGAAGAGATAGATATCCGACTCGCCGATCGTCTTGGCGAATGCGACCCGCGTGCCAATCGGGATCAGGCTGTCGTTTTGTGGGGAATCACTCAAAGCGTATCCCTGGTCTGGTGCAGCACGACCTCGTCATGCTGAAGCCCATGACACGCTAATCGCGTGTCATTCTGGACGGATCGACACAACGAAGGTGTCATTCTGAGCCAGCAGGCGAAGAATCTCGGTGCTTCGGAACAATCACTCGCCCCAGCAGCCAAGATGCTTCGTTCCTCAGCATGACACGATTCAGGCAGCCCTGCATTCGGGATGCCTCGCGGATCTGGGTGCCGCATAGTTTCCCTTCGCAGGTCTCTTGACGTCGTCTTCACATGTAGATAATGTGCGACTAGCTCTCGGGTCGCCACACGCCGGAGTCGTAGAGCGACACCCGTGCTGAGCGACGGCGCAAGCCGGCCGGTTTGCCCTACATCAAAGCAGCGGAGGACGTACCGTGGACCATCAGTTCGACGTTCTGACCCGCGTCTTTGCCACGTGTACCTCGCGCCGGCAGGCGCTCGCTCTCCTGGCCGCCATGACCGTCGCCGGCAGCCGGCAGGGACGTGCCTCCGCCGCGCAGGCTGACGCTTCTGCCTGTGAGGACGGACTGACCAACTGCGGCGGTATCTGCGTCGATCTCCAGTCGGATATGAACAATTGCGGGGCGTGCGGCGAGGTGTGCCAGAGCGACCTCGTCCCGGTCGAGTGCCGGAGCGGAGTCTGCGAGCGGGCAAACTGCCCGGTAGGGATCGAGTACTGCGGCGCGGTCGACGGCTGCCGCGACCTCTCCTCTGATCCCGCACATTGCGGCGGCTGTCAGCAGCCTTGTGCCAGCGGCGTTTGCACTGCTGGCGTTTGCGCTGCGGGCGATGGTTGCGCGGCGGGTCAAACTAACTGCGGCGGCGTCTGCGTCGACACCTGCTGTAACAATCAGCATTGTGGAGCCTGCGGAAACGTCTGCCCGCCTGGTGAGACCTGCTTCGAGGGCATCTGCGGGTGTCCCAGTGGACTCTGCTGCGCCGAGGGGGAGACGATCTGCAACGGCACGTGCGTCGCGACTTGCTGTGACAACAACAATTGCGGCGCCTGCGGTAACGTCTGCAAGGACGGTCTTACCTGTTTCGAGGGGAAATGCGATTGCCCGAGTGGAAACTGCCCGCCGGTGAAGCTGCCCAATACGGGCCGCGGCGGGACCGACACTTCAGGACTTCGCGATCGATGGGTAGCGGCGGCGATGGCCGGCGCTACGGCCATATCAGCTCTACTGTGGCGTGGCACTGCTCGTTCGAGCGTCGCAGAGAGTGGCGATGACCGCTAAGCTAGTAGCTAACGGGCTGAATGGGTTGTATGGGCGACGCCTGCGTCGCCCGGGCCGATGCACTCGGCTGACCAGCGTTTGGCGGTCCCATTGCCGTTCACGTTCCGTTGCGGCCAGGAACGTGCGCAAGGCGGGGCTCGGCCCAACGTGAGCAGGAAGCTCTCGGATTGCTGTCGC
This sequence comes from Thermomicrobiales bacterium, assembly GCA_036280495.1. Classification (GTDB taxonomy): domain Bacteria; phylum Chloroflexota; class Chloroflexia; order Thermomicrobiales; family UBA6265; genus JACCXM01. Next base: position 1,685 of record DASUQU010000177.1, read on the forward strand.
ACGTATTCCTGAGGCTAGCGCCGGCGCGCCAGCGCAACCGCAATGATGATGATCGCGCCGCGGATGATGATTTGCTGGCTGGTTTCGAGACCCATCAGAATCAGCCCGTTGTTGACCACGCCGATGAGCAGAGCTCCCAGCACCGAGCCGATAACCGACCCGGAGCCGCCGAACAGGCTCGTGCCGCCCAGGACGACCGCCGCAATTACCGAGAGCTCGTCACCTTCTCCCCACTGGAAGCGACCTGATTGCAGCCGGCCGGCGTAGAGCATCCCCGCTAGCGCGGCCACGACCCCGGAGACGGTGAGAACGAGAAACCCGATGCGGCGCGTGTTCACGCCGCTGAAGCGCGCAGCCTGCTCATTGCCGCCGGTGGCGAGCACCTGTCGCCCGTATGGGGTCTTCCGCAGCACGACGTAGCCGATGGCGGTCACCACGACGATCCAGATGAGCAGTGATGGAATCGGACCGACCTGACCGGAGCCGAAGAAATTGTTGTACGTCTGATTGAGGATGGGAACAGGAGCGGTGTCGGTGAGCCACATGGCCGAACCGCGAGCAACGCCCATCATTCCAAGTGTCACCAGAAATGAAGGAATGACCAGTAGGGTCGTGAGCAAGCCATTGACGGCGCCGACAACCAGCCCGGTCAACACTCCGGCCAGGACTCCGACCACCGGGCCGTAGCTCGCTATTGCCATTGCGGTCGTGACCGAGCTGAGACCAGCGATAGCGCCAACCGAGAGATCGATCTGGCCGGCGGCGATGACGAAGGTCATAGCCACAGCCATCGTCGCGATAATGGCGGTCTGGCGGACGATGTTCAGCAGATTGTTGGGGTTTGTAAAACCTGCTTCACGCAGAGTGATGGCGAAGAAGAGAAATAATGCGACGAAGCCGATGTACACCAGGTACTGGCGCCAGTCGACGCGAATGCTCTGCTGTTCACGTGCCCTGGACAGCACGGTGCAATTCCTCCTCGGTCCCGATCTGTCGGCGATCGACCTCGCGCACGACACGGCCGTCGCGAAGCACCAACAGGCGATCGCTGACGGCTAGCAACTCGACCAACTCCGAGGAAATGACGATGATCCCCTTGCCGCGATCGGCCAGGTCCCGAATCACCCCCAGGATCTCCGTCTTGGCCTGGATGTCGACGCCGGCCGTCGGCTCGTCCATGACCAGGATCTCGGGCTCCGTTGCCAGCCATTTGCCGATGACGACTTTCTGCTGATTGCCGCCCGAGAGGAGGCGCACGGTCGTGCCGATCGAGCTCGTTTTGATGCTCAGGTCTTTCACGATCGACCCGGCCAGGCGATCGCCACGACGGTCATCGATGATTCCGGACCGATCCAGCCGGTCCAGCAGCGGTAAGAGCACGTTGTCCTTGACAGAATGATCGAGGACCAGTCCCTGAATGCGGCGATCCTCCGGGACGAGCGAGACACCCGCCGAAATCGCTTCCTCGGGATTCCCGATAGCCACACGCTCACCCCGGATGAGAATCTCGCCCTTGTCGATGCGATCGATGCCGAAGATCGCGCGGGCTAGCTCGGTTCTCCCGCTGCCCATCAGACCGGCAAGACCGAGGATTTCTCCCGGATAGAGGTCGAAGCTCACATCCTGCACGCGCTTTCCGGCCGAGAGATTGCGAACCTGGAGCAGCGGAGCGACCGAGCGGTCGACCAAGCGCTCGCGCCACTCGAAGGCCTGTTCCATGGTTTTGCCGACGATGGCGTCGATGACCTGGTTCATCATCAGCGACGCCGTGTCCTCCGTCAGGATGTGACGGCCGTCCCGCAAAACCGTGATGCGATCGGTAATGCGGAAGATCTCGTCCATCCGGTGCGAGATGTAGATGATCGAGATGCCTCGTTCCTTGAGGCGTTGCACCAGGGCGAAGAGCGACTGCGCTTCGGTTGCGGTCAATGACGAGGTGGGCTCGTCCATGATCAAGACGCGCGCGTCTTGCGCCAGCGCCTTCGCGATCTCGGTCAGCTGCCAGTAACCGGTGCTGAGATCGAGCATCCTGGCACTCGGATCGATCTCCTCTTCCAACTCGGCGAACAGCTCGCGCGTCCGCCGCACGCTGGTGCGATCATCGATCAACCTGCTTGAGCCACGGGGCTCGTGACCGAGGAAGATGTTCTGGGCGACAGTGAGGGTCGGGATGAGGCTGAACTCCTGGAAAATCATGCCGATGCCGAGGGCGCGAGCATCATGCGGCGACCGAATGGCGACCGGACGACCGTCGACCGCGATCTGCCCTTCGTCTGGCGTGTAGACCCCCTGCAGGATCTTCATCAGGGTCGACTTGCCCGCGCCGTTGCCGCCGACCAGGGCGTGGACCTCACCCTTGCGCAGGTCGAAATCGACCCCGTGCAGGACGCGGATGCCGGAGAAACTCTTGCTGATCCCGGTCATTCGCACCGCGCTGAGGTCCATCGAAGTCACCTCGTGCTCAAACGAATGGTCGAGAGCGCCGTTGGGCGCCCTCGACCATTCCTGAATGATTATTGCGCCGCCGCGTCCTGCAGCGCCTGAGGCGGATCCTGATGATAGACCTCCTGCCACGCCTCCAGGACGTTCTCCCTGGTGACAGGCAACGCGGGCAGTGCGACGAACGGCGGCGCCTCCTTGCCAAGTAATCCGTACCCGGCCAGCATGGCCTCGGTTACTCCCTGGTCGAACGGCCGTTGCGCACCGAGTCCCTTGACGATGCCGCCCTGCGCTAGCGAGATGGCCACATTCTGCCCGAGGTCGATCGTGGTCACGACCACGTCGTTCTCCCGGCCCGCGGTGCGAATGGCGTTGATGACCCCCTCAGCCGGAACGTCCCACACGGCCCAGATACCGCTCAGGTCGGCATTGCGGGTCAGCATGGCGGAGGCGGCCTGGTCGGCCTGAGTGGCGAAATCCGGCCCGGCGATACCTTGCTCCTCGGTGATCTCGATGTTGGGATAGTTCTCCTCGATCGTCGCCTTGAACGCGTCGTAGCGCTGACGGGTGACGAAGAAGTCAGCGGCGTGGAAGACAATGCCGACCTGACCTTCGCCGTCAAGCGCCTCGGCCATGAGGTGGGCGGAGGCAATCCCATTCCCGTAATTGTCCGCCGAGACAACGCTCACATAGTCCTGGCCCGGCGTGAATCCTTGTGGCACGTTGTCCATGAAGACGATCTTCACGCCTTGTTCGGCGGCCTGCCGGTAGGCGGCAGCGGTGGCGACCGGATCGGTCGGGATCGATACGATGATGCTTGGGTTGCGGGCCAGGACCGTCTCGATATCGGAGACCTGCGTCTGGGCCTGGAAGTCGGCATCGGTTTCGGCGATGACCTCGATCCCCATCTTCCCGAACTGGTCGCGGAGACCGGCAATTTGCGCCGCCGACCAGTCATCGCCGCTGTAGTGCATGACGATCGCCGCGGTCGCCCCTATGCCCTGGATCTCGGCCAGCTCCTCCTCGGTCAGCGTGACCTCAGAAGCAGCCGTTGGTGCTTCTCCCTGAGGCCCGGTGCTGAAGACCTGCCCCTCCATCTGGGCCAGCGCCTCGGCACCCGAAGCCGCGCTCGGCGTCGCGTCTGGAGTTGCGTCCTGGGCAGTCGCCAGTCGCGGCGACACCCCGATGACCGGGACCGCGATCGCGCCCGCGACGAGAACCGAGAAACGGCGCCGATTGAGATACTTGCTCACGGAATTCACCTCCAGTAACGAGTCAAACGATCTCACAACGCCAAGGCATCACGACCTGGCAGACTCACGTAGATGTGGTTCTGCTCTCCTGCCTCCCTTCCAGGAAGATCCTGCTGTTTCGAGCCGCTTCTTGTTTTGATCCGGCGTAGGCGTCGAGCTCGACGGTGATCCATCCGTCGTAGCCGATCTCCTGGAGCGAGGCCAGGATCCGGTCGAAATCGAGTTCGCCCTCGCCCAGGGGGAGAAATTCTCCGCTGGCGAAGTCCTTGAGATGGACATACGGGATGCGATCGCCGTAGATGCGGATGAGCTCTGCCGAATCGCCGCCTGCCGCGTCGAGGTGGGCCGTGTCAGGACAGAATCCGATCGAGGTCAGGTCGAAGACACGGGCGATCTGCTCAGGCGTCTGGGCGCAGGTGCCTAGGTGGGGATGAAAACTCGGTGTGAGTCCGAGACCGGTCGCTAGCTCGACGACTTGATCCAGTCCATGCGCCAGCAGCGCGTAATCCGCGTCCGCGGTTCCCTTTGCGCGCACCGCGCCGCCGCCAACCACAAAGTGGGTAGCGCCAAATCGGGCGGCAAGCTCCGCGGAGCGACGAATCTTGTCCAGCTCCTCCCCGAGAACCTCCGGGAAGATGAAGTTCGCGCCGGAGTAGACCCCGACGAGCTCCAACTG
>DASUQU010000178.1:0-5729 GCA_036280495.1 Thermomicrobiales bacterium
CTCCAGCGCCGCGCGGAAGCCGTCCACGCCTGACGTGTCCCGGTCTTCGCCCAGTACCGTCGCAACCTGGGCCATGACCGTCATTGCCGCCAGGTGCGACGTGGTGTACGCCGCAGACTGCTCCCTCTCGACGGTCCGCAGAATCAGCTCGGACCCGGGATGCTCCGCCGTGAGACTTCCCACGGACAGGACCCGCGCCCCGGCATCATGCGACCGTTGTATCGAGACGGCCGAATAGGTCTTGACACCAGTGTGCGCCATGACCACGACCGCGTCTTCGGCGGTGAGGGGATAGGAGTCTGGGTAGAGGGCGAAGTCGAACGAGGAGACGGCCCGCGCGTCCGATCCGGCGGTGCGCAGCAACCAGGAGCCAATCATTGCCGCGTGCAGGCTGGTGCCGATGCCGACCACGAAGACCCGCCGCGCCGGGGCCAGCAGACTGGCCGCCCGCTCTGCCTGATCCCAACCTTCGGCGAGCAGGCGCCGGATGTCCGCTGGCTGGCGCTGCATGGTCTGGTACATCTTCGAGTCAGTCGTGGGCACGCTCATACGCTCGCTCCCTTCGCGGCCGGTCGCCGCCATACCCTGGTTCGCACGATGACGAGTCCGGCTAGCACCAGCCCGGCCCCGAGCAGCTTCAAGGGGCCAAACGGCTCTCCGAAGAAAATCGCCGATAGCAGCCCGGCCACGATCGGCACCAGCAAGCCAAACGAGCTGGCCTTGGCCACGCCGCGCTGGGAGATGGCGTAGTTCCAGAGAATGTACGCGATGTAGACCGGGAAGATAGCGAGGTAGACGATGCTGAACCACCCCGGGAGAGAAACTGTCTGCCAGTCCTGCCTCAACGCATCCGGCAGCGAGACGAGGAGCAAAGGAACGGTGCCCGCCAGGACACTCCATGCCGTATACGTCTCCGCCGGGTACTTACGGACCAGTGGCCGCGTGATGATGCCGTAGACCGCAAAGGAAACCGCCGCCCCGATGCTCAGTACGTCTCCCAGCAAGGTGCCGGCGGATGCGCCGCGCTTGTCGAGGAGGAAAAACGCCACCCCGACCAGCGCCACGCCGAGTCCCACCCAGCCTTGCAGTGGTGTTGGCTCGCCCATGACGGCCAGGATGAGAACAGTGAAGAGCGGCACCATGGCGATCAGCAGTGATGAGGAAAAGGGGGAGGTTCGGCTCAGTCCGAGGATGAACCCGAGCTGGTACAACGTGTAACCAGTCAACCCAGCCAGGGCAAAGAGTCCCCAGTCGGCCCGCTCCACCCAGAGGCCCGCGCCACGTTGCAGGACCAGCAACACGGCGAAGGCGAGCACGACCATGATCACGAAGCGGGCGAAGAGAAAGGCGAGCGGACTCACCTCGGCGAATGCCGCTTTGGCCACGACGAAGGTCGAGGCCCAGAACATCACGACGGTAAGCTGTGCCAGCTCCGGTCCGAACCGCGACACGACGTCGTGGGCCGGGACCAGGACTTCCGTTCTTTGCTCGCTGGGCACCGTATCAGTGAGCTCGCCCGCGCCTGTTCCGCTCTCGTCGAGTGACGGCTCCTGGTCTCGCCACTCAGGCATCGAGCGAGGTCTCATGGCTCGGCATGGTACACGCCCTCAGCGGTGCCCGAGCCGTCAGCCGCGTCTTTGGCATACTGCCGTGGTTAGGAACGGATCCATGGTTTCGCCGCTTCTTCCTTGGGCGCCGGCGGAACCCACGTAGGGGTGACCGCACCGGCTATGGCTACTGACGCGCAGCAAACCTCCGGACCGAATCCACTTTGCGAGATCGGCCGCAACCATCCCCGCGATCGGCACCGCATGAAACCCCTCGCCGATCACCCCGGTGTCTGGGAATGCCCGCGGCACGATCTCTACGCGACGATCGTCTCAGAGGACGTCGCCGCCACGCTGGATCGTGGCGACGGCTACGTCATGCATGATGGGCGTCCCGGGGTCGTCGTACGGCACGGTGATGAGCGCGGCGGCGGGGTGCTCCTCTACTATCGCGCGGAGGGGTAGGGCGGGAACCTGGGGACACGACCGATTAGTGAGCAAGTGTCATGTTGAACGCAGTGAAGCATCTCGGCTCACCACGCGAGTGTTCGCTGAGTCCGAGATCCTTCGCCTGCGGGCTCAGGATGACCCCATGAGCGCGGTGTTCACGCGTGCGCTTCACGCTTGATCTCAGTCATCACGCCTGGGCACGCGACCTTGAAGGACAGGCTCCGCGGCGTACGCTCCAAGTCGCGCAGGCGGCCGACGCGGCGGGTATCGACGCCATCTGGGTGAGCGAAGATCCAGAAGGCTGGGATGCCTTCACTGTGCTCGGCGCGATCGCGACGGTAACCGAAGGAGCAGCCCTCGGCACCAGCGTCACCAGTCCTTATCCGCGTCACCCGAACCTGCTCGCCGCGTCTGTCGCTACCCTCGACCGACTTTCGAAAGGTCGCGCGGTGCTGGGACTCGGACGTGGTCAGGCTGAATGGCATCGCGATGCGCTCGGGAGCGACATCGGCGATCCGCTCGTGGTGCTCGAAGAGACCGTAGCGCTCCTGCGGCAGTGGTGGCAGGAACCGCACCGGGCCTCGTCATCGGAGGAGGCACACTTCCGCGTACGGGGCTGGGAGCGGGTCCTCCACCCTTGTCAAGGCCATGTGCCCATCTACCTCGCGGCCGCCGGGCCGCGGGCGCTCGACCTTGCTGGTGCGCTCTGTGACGGCGCTATCTTCAACGCCCAGACCTCGAGCGATTTCCTGCGTCAAGCAATCCCACGAGTTCGGACGGCCGCGAAGGCGGTGGGTCGCGATCCCGCCGGGCTTGCCTTTGTGTTGCGCACGAGCACGGAGGTGGTCGACTCAGCGGCCGCCGAATGCAGGGCGATCGACCGCGGCAAGAACTTGCTCGCTCTCGTCTCTACCTTGCCGGGTATGGACCAATTGGTGCGGACCGAGGGTTTCAACACTTCGGCGATGCTCGATGAGGTGCGGATGACGATGAGAACCCGAGACACGCTTGCCGCCGGCGGTGGCTTCCCGGCCCTGCGTCGTCATGGCAATCTGGCGGCGGCACGGGCGTTGATCCCGGACGATCTGGTCCGTCAGCTCGGCGTTATTGGCTCGCTGCCAGTGGTTCAGGAGCGATTGCGCGCCCTTGATGAGCTCGGTGTGACGCACATCGGTGTAGCGCCGCCACCGGACGCGACGTCAGTTGAGAGCTGGCGGCGGCTCCTGGCCGATCTCGGGCAGTGAGCCAGCCGGGGGATGGACTCGCGACCAGACCGGCGCCACCATCTCGCGCAGCCGAGCTCTCGTTGCGGCGCTCTTTCCCAGGACGGTGACCACGACGATGAGGGAAGCGATCCCAAGCGTCATGGGAAGCGCATCGAGGATGCTCTGGTAGTAGTCCGCGATCGTTGTCACGTTGGAGCGAAAGGCGTAGCCTATGCTGAGCGGAACCGCGATCCAAATCACCGCGGAGATCCCGGCGCCGATCACGAAATCCCGTAGTCGAATCCCCAGTAACCCGGTGCCGACCGTCGTTCCCATGCGCACGAACGGGATCAGCCGTAGCACGGTGATGACCGCTACATCACGCCCGCCCAGTCGGCCTCGCCAGCGATCGAATGTGGCTTGCACCCGTTCCTGACGATCACTTGCCATCCGCTCCAGTAACCGGACGCCGCCAGTACGCGAGATGAGATGGAGAATGAGGGTGCCGACCAGTTCAGCCGCGGCCAAGACCATGATCGCAACCGCTAATCCCGGCAGGGAGCCGATGAGATAAGCCCCGGCCAGCAACAGGACGACGTGAATTGGCACGCCGGTAGGAATACCCGCAGCTGAGAACAGCAGGGTCAGCGCGACAATCGGGAGTCCGTAGGACAACAGCGTCCTGATCAGTTCAAATTCGATGGCCGGCCTCCTCGCCGGTGTCCTATGGTCAGGGGATCAGGATACCTGAACTTCGTGCCGTGTACTATCCCCATGCATCGATTCTACATGCATGCACCGCCCACCTCTTTGCGCCGCGGTCCTCGCCCGGCGCAAGAGCATCCTGCGAATGGCGGGAACCCCCGGCAACCCGCTGACGGGCAAGAGCCAGGAGTAGAGTGACTGCATGGCGTAGACGCTGCCGGGGATCCGCCCCGGGCGCGGTAACGCAACGGCCCGCGTCCGGCGGTCGCGGAGGGCACAGAGAAGATCCTCGACGGTCTCACCCGGGAATAGCGTAGCGTGAGCACCGATCTGACCGGGCGTCAGATGCGCGTCGCTGCCTCCCAGCACAGCGAGCCCGTACTCGCGAGCCGCGCGTTCGATCGTGGCCGCGCGATTGCCACTGAAGGGAAATCCTGCCTCGATCGCGTCTGGCAGGAGACCCGCCCGCGCCATGCCACGCAATTGTCGCCGCCAGAGTACGGGCAGCGGATGAACCAGGACGACGATGCTCCCCTGGATGCCACGCGCCCAGCGGACGAGGTCAAGCAGTGGTGTTCCCGGGCGCGGCAACGAGGCGGGGAGCTCTTCCGGAAAGAGCACCCCGAGATGGACGATGCGACCGCGCGCCGTTAGCTCAACGCCGGGGATGACGTGACGCGTGCTCTCCGGGTCACGCTGCTTCCACGCGCGGACCGTATCGATATGGTCGTGGTCGGTGACGGCGAAGACGCGTACCGCGCCGTCCCGCGCGGCGTCGCTCCACTCCTCAGCATGAAGCAACCCGTCACTGCCTTGCGTATGCAGGTGGAGATCGGCGTAGGAGTGACCATCTGGCGGAACCGGTGTCCCCGGCTTCTCGTCGATCCAAATCGGTGTCAGCATCGCCCACTGGTCGAGGTTCTCGCTGACCAGTGTTTCCAGAGCGCCGGCGAGGCGGTTCATCTCCTCTTTGACCGACCCCTGTGGGGACTGCGGCTCGGCCAGCCTGATCTTCATCTTTCGGCCCGGTTCGTAGGACGCGATGGTCGGCACGATGACCGATCCGGTGGCGCGGGCCAGGCGCACCGGCCCCAACGGCATCTTGATGGCGCTGTCGAAGAAGGGAACCACTGCCGACGGAGTCGGCGTCGGCTCGTCGACGAGGAGGACGACGATACCGTTGTTCTCGAGCACGTTCTTCAGTCGCTTGGCCATGCTTTGCGGCGGCTCGTGGACGGGGATGACTGTGATGCCGGCACGCGTGAAGTAATCCATGAACCACTGCATGAGGGCGCCAGAGCGAAAGGGCCGGAACATGCGGGCCACGATTGCCAGCTCGCCACTGAACCCCTGCTCGGCCAGCCAGCGGCGTCCCATCAGCCCGAGCATCGTGTAGGGACCGGCATGAGGCGCGACGATGATTACGCCGCGCTGCCCCAAGTAGGGGCGCACCCCCTCGATCCCCTCCAGAATGAGGTGGTTCGTCGTATCAGGTAAGCGGAAACCGGCGCGCAAGGTCCCGATCACGGCGCGCAGGTGGGTCGCGATCTGCTGGGCACCGATGTACCAGGCGACGACCCGGCGCGGCGGGGTGTTGGCGCGGGCGTGGCGAACATTGGCCAGAACGACGTGCCGGCGCTGCGACAGCATGCTGGCAAAGCCGCCGACCGCCGCTAGCGCACTCCAGATCGGCCAGGGGATCACCCACGCGATGCGAGTCAGGGTCTTGACGACGGCGAGGATCGTCCGATCGAGATGCCTGCGATTGCTCTCGGATTCCTGATCCAGTCCGGTCGTGGCCATGAACGCTCCTACCAGACGA
>DASUQU010000179.1:0-3135 GCA_036280495.1 Thermomicrobiales bacterium
GGGTCGTTCGGATCGAGGACGATGGTGTGCAGGCACATGCCCCCGGCGCCCGGCTGCCAGAGGTTTCCTTTGACTTCGCGCAGCCCCGAAAGCTCGTGCCAGCTCTGCCCGCCGTCGGTCGAGCGGAACAGCGCCGCATCCTCGACTCCCGCGTAGACCGTATCGGGGTCTGTCAGCGACGGCTCGAGATGCCAGACGCGGGTGAACTCCCAGGGGTGCTGCGTACCGTCGTACCACTGGTGCGTACCGGGGACACCGTCGTACAGAAACTCGTTCCCGACCGGGTTCCAGGTCCTGCCACCGTCGTCAGAGCGCTGCATCGTCTGCCCGAACCACCCGCTCGACTGCGAGGCATAGAGCCGGTTCGGATCGACCGACGACCCCTTGAGGTGGTACATCTCCCAGCCCGCGAAGTGGGGACCACAGACATCCCACCGTTCGCGCCTCTCGTCCGACGTCAGCACAAACGCGCCCTTGCGCGTACCGACGAGAACCCGCACGCCACTCATCCACGACTCCTTTCTGAGCCACCAGGAACACTTGCTTGCGGGGCTCGCCATTTAGTCGAACGGCTCTGGATCAAATCGACATTCCGGAGAGACGAGTTTTCCCATTCCGCCTAGTTCGCTCTTCTGGGCCCTTGTTGCCACCTGCGTGAATGCGTTTCGAGCCAGTTGCGCCGGCGGGGACACGGGGGCAAGTATAGCCCAAGAACAGTGTACGTACAGGACAGATGTTCTTCAGCGCAACTTCGGGCATTTCGCTTCTCTACCCCGATCCTGGCCAAGTTACGACAAGATGTAGAGCCGCCCTATGCCGGGTGCGAGCGCGTCAGCCTGGTCAGCATCGAGACGATGACGACCGCGGCGACCACATGCATAAGCATCAGGATCGCCGTCTGGCCGGTCGATGCGCCGGGAACCGTGGGGATGTAGGTCAGATCCGGAATCAGCGAGATGATGAGTACGACCACTGCGATATTGGTGAAGATGCGCGCCGGGTTGCTGGTGAAGCGGATCAGGGCGGCATAGAGAAGCACCGCCACGACAGCCGGGACAACGGTGAAAAGAATCGTGCCGCTGACGTTCGCGAGGACGACGAACTGAGGGTCATACCCGACGACCACGCTCCCGATCAGAAAGACGAGGAGATTCGCGAGCACCGCTGCGACCACCGTGCCGAGACCGACCAGGGCAAACCGTCCCCAGCTAATGGCACGCGGGGCCACCGGCTCAGGAGACGAGGCGGACGAGGACGAGGACAAGGCATTCGACGACATGGTTCGCGACCCTCCTGCAGATCCAACCGGCAACAACCGTGATGACTGTTGCACTTGTTAGTCGTTCGGCATGGTCGCAAATCGACAACGGGTTTTGCTAGTTCCTCGATGGCATGAAAATCGCCCGCCGCACCGATCTGATTTGCTCGCCAGTGGATACCGAACGAAGCTCCCAGTTACCGACGCGCCGTTTCCTCCGTCGGTCCCTCGACCCACTTCCCCGAGGTGTCCTTGTGGTATTTGCGCTCGACCGCGCCCCAGGCAACTCGATGAGCACGGCTCTCGTCATGACCATACTGGTCCCACGCACTGTTGAACGCTTCCTTGTAGATGTCTTGCGCGTGCGCAGGCAGGTGCTCGCGTACGCTCTCGGGAAGATCGGCTCTCTTCTGGTATGGCATCTTGGCCTCCTGAATCCGCGATGGCCCCACGGTCCTGATCCATCCGACGTCAATGCCGGCGCAAACAGCATGCGGCGCTTGTCGACAGAGCTAGGCGGGGAAGCGGGCGAGTTCGACCAGCTGCGAACGCGAGTTGAACCCGATCAGTTCGCCAGCTCGCGCAGCCTTCCTTCGATGAAGCGCCGTTCAGGCTCTTGCTGCGTGAGGCTGAGCGCCCGCTCGTACGAGGCGCGGGCCTCCGCTGTTTGACCCAGTTTGCGACAGAGCTCCGCCCGTGCCGAGTGCGCCAGGTGGTAGCCCGCCAGATCGCCTCGCGCCAGGATGGCGTCGATCTGGGCGAGACCCGCCGCCGGTCCGTCTCGCATCGCCACCGCCACTGCACGGTTCAGCTCCACGACTGGCGACGGATACGCTCGCGCCAGCGTGTCATAGAGCGCGACGATCTGCGCCCAGTCGGTCGAGCCGGGGGTGTCCGCGTCGGCATGGAGCGCCGCGATTGCCGCCTGCAGGGTATAGGGGCCAAACTGGCGCGTTGACAGCGCCCGTTCCACCAGCGCCTTGCCTTCCGCGATCAGACTCCGGTCCCAAAGCGAGCGATCCTGGTCGTCCAGCAGGATGATGTCGCCGGTCGGTGAGGTTCGCGCGGTGCGGCGCGATTCGTGAAGCACCATCAGCGCCAGCAGTCCCAACACTTCGGGTTCGGGAAGCAGCTCGTGGAGGAGGCGCGCCAGGCGGATCGCCTCGCCTGAGAGATCGGCCCGCGTCAGCGATGCTCCCGACGAAGCGGCGTACCCCTCATTGAACACGAGGTAGATCACTTGCAGCACGGCTTCCAGTCGCTCCGGCAGATCGGCCGCCGCCGGCACTTGGTAGGGAATGCCGGCGTCGCGAATCTTCGCCTTGGCGCGCACGATTCGCTGGGCCAAGGTGGGCGGAGCGGTCAGGAAGGCGCGCGCGATCTCCTCGGTGGTGAGACCGCAGACCTCCCGCAGGGTGAGCGCGACGCGCGCTTCCGGCGACAGAGCAGGATGGCAGCAGGTGAAGATGAGTCGCAGCCGGTCGTCGGCGACACCCTCCTCCTCGTCCCAGCCTTCCTCGTTCTCGGTGTTGTCGTCGATCTCCGCGGCGAGAGTGGCCAGCGAGGCGTCGAACCGGGCGCGCCGCCGGATGGCGTCGATAGCCTTGAACCGGCCAGTTGACACTAGCCAGGCCCGGGGGTTGGCCGGTACGCCATCCTTTGCCCACTGTTTCAGCGCAGCGGCAAATGCGTCGTGCAGTGCGTCCTCGGCGAGGTCGAAGTCGCCGAGGAGGCGTATCAGGGTGGCGAAGACGCGACGCGACTCGGTCTGGTAGACCTCTTCGACCAGCCGCTGCATCTGCTCGGTCGCGTCGATCATCCCGGTCGGATCCTCGATCTGACGCCGCTTGAGCGTTGTCGTCGCACTCACGAGGCAA